>CAZKNV010000038.1:0-9973 GCA_964554145.1 uncultured Burkholderiaceae bacterium | reverse complement strand
CCGTCGGGCGAGTAAAACCGCCGCGGAGAGATGCGAAACGGGTCGCGATCTTTCGGCAATCGCAACTCCACCAGATGCACGCCCGCGCGCTCGCGCGTGGCAAATTGCCACGCACGCCGCACCACTCGTGCGCGGCGCGTGAACAAGGTATCCAGCGGCCAGATCCACACCGGCGCCGTACCGACATCCGCCGGCGGAATCACTGCCACATGATCGCTGCGTACGCTCGCCGAATCGAGTACCGACTCAGCCGCGTGTGCGATGGTTTCGTACGACGACAGACGAATCGCGTCGTTGCCGCCGACGAAGATCAAGATCAAATCGAAGCGTCCGCCGCTCGCGCCGATCTGCGCATCGATATCGGCCGACTCAGCGCCGTCGCGCGCATGATTGACAATCTCAGTACCCGGAAATGCAGCGGACAACCGACCCGCCACCGTCGAGCGCGAGTCCATGCTGCCGATCCCGACGCCGGTGCTGTCACCCACGATCAGGAAGCGCCGAACTGCAGCCTCCTCGGCATGTGAAAACGCAGCGGTATGAATGCGGTTGTGCCTCGCGTGCAGCAGCCGAAATCCCTGCAAGGCTGCCCAGCCCGCGCCAAGTGCAGCGGCAGCCAGCAGCGTCGAGCTGAACGGAGACCTCTGTGCGATGCGGCGTCGTGCGTTAAGGTACATAGTTGGGTCGAGAATGCCCGATGATGGTGCAAATGCTATTCCCGGTCAGTATCGTGACTTCGCGGTTACCGGTCTCATGTCGCTGGCCTGAAGCTTGCGCCGCAGTAAACCCCGCATGCCGAAATCGCTGAGTTGTGGCGTTATCGTGCGCCGTGCGCCGGGTGAGTTGCTGCTGTGTCACGCAACCGGGCGCAATTACTGGGACATACCGAAGGGCGTGCGCGATGCCGGTGAAACCAGCGCCGCTGCAGCGCTGCGCGAGCTGCGCGAAGAAGCCGGCATCGAGCTTGGCGAGCACCAGTTGCAGGATCTTGGAGTGCATAAATATCTGCCGCGCAAGGACCTGCAATTGTTTGTGCTGAATCCGCCCGTTCCAGCGCTCGACATCGACATCTGCAAATGTTCGACGCATTACACGCCGCACTATGGCGGCCGCGAGATTCCCGAGGTCGACGCCTACCGCTGGACCCCGCGCGGCGAAGTGCCGAGCCTGTGCGGCAAGAACATGACGCGCGTGCTGATGGCGCTGGATTGGTGATGCACTGATTGCGCCGCCGTCAGCTCGCCTTGTTTTGCCACAGTCCGAGCATCGCTCCGGTCGGATCCGTGATGATCGAGAACCAGCCCATGTCCTTCACCTCGGTCTTGTCCTTCATCACGCTGGCACCGAGCGATTTGGCTTTCTTCGTCGCCGCCTCGACGTCGTCGACATTCACGTACGCCATCCACATCGATGGCGCGCCGGGAATCATTTGCTTCATCATGCCGCCGCCGGTGCCTTCGCCGACATCGATCATCGTGTAGGTGCCGGTTTCAGGCATCGGCATGTCTTCCATTTTCCAGTCGAAAAGCTTGCCGTAGAAGGCCTTGGCCTTGCCGGCATCGGTGGTGGCGAGTTCAACGTGCACGAACGGATTTGCCATTGCGGTTCCTCTTGTTGGGTTGAGATTTGACTGATTTGCCTTGCTGCTGCAGATAGGCGCCGAGATTGTCGAGTCGCATGTTCCAGAAAGCTTCGTAACGCGCCAGCCATTCGAGCGCGCCCTTCATCGCCCCCGCGTTGAGTGTGCAATTCACCACGCGACCGGTTTTATTGCGATGGATCAGTCCTGCGCTCTCGAGAATGCCCAGGTGCTTCGCGAATCCCGGCAGAGACATTTCGAAATCCGTCGCCAACTCGCTGACCGAAAGCCCGCCGCCGCGCAGCTTTGCCAGCACCGCGCGCCGGGTCGGGTCGGCCAGAGCACCGAAAACAGAGTCGAGCCGGGTCGATGTATACATAACCATGCGGTTTACTATGAGCGTACGGCGACATTAAGTCAAGAATCCGGCGGCGTGCAGAGTTCGGGGCGAACAATAAAATATACGGCGCACATAGAGACAGGTAACGAAATGGCGATCAAGCGTTCGAAAGCGCGGTCCGGAACGTTGGTTCTTCTGGAACATCATTCGCGTGCGCTGCGCGATAACCCGTGGGGCGACCCGCATGTGCGCAACCTCGCAGTGTGGCTGCCGCCGCAATACGATCAGGCAGCAGGCGTCGGGCGCGGACAGGCGAGCCAGGCGCGCTTTCCGGTGCTGGTCGACATGGTCGGCTTCACCGGCTCCGGCCTTTCGCACGTTGGCTGGAAGGCGTTTTCATACAACGTGCCCGAGCGCGTCGCGCGCCTGATTCACGACGGCAAAATGGGGCCGGTGATCGTCGTCATGCCGGACTGCTTCACTGCGCTCGGCGGCAACCAATACATCAACTCAGCGGCAGTCGGACGCTATGCAGACTATCTGCTGAAGGAGATCGTGCCGTTCGTCGATCGCGAATTTCGCACGCTCGCGTCACGCGAGCATCGCGGCTGCTTTGGCAAGTCCTCCGGCGGCTATGGCGCAATCATTCACGGTATGAAGTACGCGTCGCACTGGGGCGCGATCGCCGATCATTCCGGCGATTCGTATTTTGATTTCGTCTATTGGCACGACTGGCCCAACACGTTGAACGAACTCGGCAAGCACCGGGCGAGAAAGCGCGTCGCAGGACGCTGCGACGCCGCGAAGGAAGCTTCCCAAGACGGGCTCGATCAAGGTATCGATGACGGACGCGTTAAACGATTTCTAAAGCACGTCTGGAAGAAAGAAAAACTCTCGTCGGCCGAAGTTCATTGCATCATGAATCTGTGCATGGCAGCGAGCTACGACCCTGACCCTGCGACGGCGCTCGGCTTTCGCCTGCCGTGCAATCTTGAAAGCGGCGAGCGCATCGAGCGCCGCTGGCAACAATGGCTTGCCCACGATCCGGTAAATCTGGTGACGCGCCACGCACGCAGTCTGAAGTCGCTTGCCGGCATTTACATCGATTGCGGCTGGCGCGACCAGTTTCATATCCACTACGGCACGCGCATGCTGTCGCAGCGCTTGAGCACCGCCGGTATCGCACATCGATACGAAGAGTTCGACGACGACCACTCGGATGTCGATTATCGGATGGACATCAGCCTGCCGTTCCTCTATCGCGCGCTGAAGCCGTAGCGGGTAGCGTGGCGCGCTTGACAAGGCGCCGTGCATGCTTAATACTAAACCAAGTGGTAATGTATTAAGGCATGCCGTTTGCTGCTCTCCTGCAGTCGATTCGCCTGAACAATTCAATGGCCGACAAACAAGCCTCCTTGCAGATTGTCCGGCGCTTTAGCGTGTCGCCTGAAGAGGTGTGGCGCGCCTGGACCGACCCGGAAGCCATGAAGAAGTGGTGGGGCCCGGGTGAGACCGACGTCGTTCACCTTGCGGAAACCGACGTTCGCGTCGGTGGGCGTTTTCGCGTCGTCTTTGCGTCTCCCGCTTCGTCCGAGCCCGACGAAGTCAACGACGTAGGCGGTGTTTACCGCGAGGTCGTGCCGAACCGCAAGCTCGTGTTCTCGTGGACCTGGAAAAGCACTCCGGAGCGCGAGTCGCAGGTAACGGTGACATTCAAGCCTACGCGCGACGGTACCGAACTGACGCTGCTGCACGAGCGTTTCTTCGACGCCGAGACGCGCGATCGGCACGAAGAGGGCTGGACCGGGGCGCTCGACAAGCTCGATCGTTTGTTGAGCTAATTTTTCCAAGGAGATTCATATGCTGAGCAATCGAGATGCGGTGGCAAATCTTGCAGTAAAGAACATCGAATCAGCCAGGAAATTCTATGAAGGCACGCTTGGCTTGAAGCAGGTCGGTGCGGAGGGGTCTGAACTGATCGTCTTCAAGAGCGGCAACTCCACGATCAACGTCTATCAGTCTGAAAAAGCCGGGACCAATGAAGCGACTGCCGTGACGTGGACCGTCGGCGACGAGATTGAGAACGAAGTGAAAGCGCTCAAGGCCAAGGGCGTCAGGTTCGAGCACTACGACATGCCCGACATGACGCGCCAGGGCGACGTCCACGTCGGCGGCGACATGAAAGTCGCGTGGTTCAAGGACCCGGACGGCAACATTCTCAACATTGCGAGCCGATAGAAGACAGACGGGCATGCTGAAGGTCCGGCCATGAACGACGTCGGAATTGTCAAACTCAAGACAAACTCAAGGAGAACGTGGATGGACATTAATCAAGCGCTCGCGCCCGCGCGCGAACTTGCGAAGCGAAACGGCGTTCGCTTCCCGAACGAGAGCGACGAGTATCGGCGGGCGCGCGACGCGCTGCTGGCCGAAGAAATGGAGCTCAGGCGGCATATCGAGCGGGTGGCGGAGCAGCGTCGCGCGCTGCCGCCGGGCGGCGAAGTGACGGAGGATTACCGCTTCGTGGGCGAGGACGGGCCGGTCCGCTTCGCCGACCTGTTCGGCGACAAGCAGACGCTCGCGGTTTACAGCTACATGTTCGGGCCCGAGCGCGAGCGGCCGTGCCCGATGTGCACCTCGCTGCTCAGCGCCTGGGACGGCGAAGCACGCGACGTCGAGCAGCGTATCGCGCTCGCGGTGGTCGCGCGTTCGCCGATCGAGCGGCTCGTCGCCTTCAAGAAGGAGCGCGGCTGGCACAACCTCAAGCTCTATTCGGATACCAGCGGCGACTACAGCCGCGACTATCACGCGCTCGGCAAGAAGGGCAGCGACGACGCGGCGTTCAACGTGTTTACGCGCCGCGATGGCGCGATTCGCCATTTCTGGAGCGGCGAGATGGGCTTCGAGACCGCCGATCCCGGCCAGGATCCGCGCGGCGCGCCCGATCTGATGCCGATCTGGACCATCCTCGACAACACGCCCGAGGGGCGCGGAAAGGACTGGTATCCGAAGCTGGAGTACGGGCGCGCGACATTGAATTGACTACGAGCAATTTGAATGAACAAGACTTACACCGGAAGCTGTCACTGCGGCGCCGTGCGCTATGAAGTCGACCTCGATCTGAGCCAGGGCACATTCAAGTGCAACTGCTCGATCTGCACCAAGATGCGCAACTGGCTCGCGGTGGTGAAGCCAGACGCCTTTCGGCTTGTTGCAGGTGAGTCCGAACTCGGCGAGTACCAGTTCGGCAAACACACCATCCACCACCTGTTCTGCAAGCGGTGTGGTGTGAGCTCGTTCGGGTGGGGTCAGGATCCGAAGATTGGCGGCAAGTTCTACGCCATCAAAGTCAACTGCCTCGACGATGCATCGATCGACGACCTTGTTGATGCACCTGTCATCGTTGTCGATGGACGCCACGATAACTTCAAGGCACCGCCGGCCGAAGTTCGCCATCTTTGAACACATAGCCACCCCGTACAGCAGCGGCGCGACAGCTAGCGACGCCGCTTCAACTCCATCACCCAATTCGTTTCCCACACTCCGCCGTCATATGAAAAAGCTTGCTCCCAGTGCGCTGCATCGGGACCGAGCAACGTCCAGATAAAGCGCACCTCCACCAGCTTGCCGTCGTCATCGTCCTGCCCGTAGAAAACGCCGCGGTTGCCGGCGAAGCCTCCGACGACCGGCGGGAAGAGTTTGCCGATACGGCTGTTGACCCAATAAATTGACCAGCGGTTGGCCGCAATGTCGAACGTGCGAATCGTCATTCCCGACCACCCCTTGGTCGGGAAATTGATTTCATCGACATTCACCACGCCGCCCATGAACAACTGCGCGCGCGATGTCGCCGGAAACTCGTCCCAGTCGTCGCTGCCGACGCCGCGTGCCTTCAGGCGCCGGTTCGCCACGTCCCACTCGCCGGGCAGGAAGTCGTAATCATGCATTGAACCAAGGGGCAGGTCTTTCATCGCATCTCCTGAATCGTTTCCGAGAGCGCATACTGCGCGCCCATACCTGACACCGCGTGTCATGTATTTCCGCTAGCCTCTGATCCATGCGTGCGAGCCGCCTGCTTTCCGTAATGATGTTGCTGCAAGCGCGCGGCCGCATCAGCGCGCAGACGCTGGCGGATGAGCTCGAAGTTTCAGTGCGCACCGTCTATCGCGACGTCGATCACCTCAGCGCCGCCGGCGTACCGGTGACGGCCACCCGTGGCGCCGCGGGCGGATTCGAGTTGCTCGACGGCTGGCGCACACGGCTTACCGGGCTGACGCCACACGAAGCGCAGGCAATGTTGCTGGCCGGCGCGCCCGGCCCCGCCAAACAACTCGGGCTGGGCGATGCCGCCGCTTCTGCCCAATTAAAGCTGCTCGCCGCGCTTCCGCAGCAGTGGCAGGCAGACGCGCGACGTGTCAGTTCGCGCCTTCACCTGGATCCGGTCGGCTGGTACCGCACCGCCGACCGACCTGAGCATCTGAACGCCGTTGCCCAGGCTGCGTGGACCGATCGGCGGCTGCGAATCCGTTACGAAAGCTGGAAGGACGTGGCCGATCGAGTCATCGAGCCATTAGGTCTCGTGCAAAAAGCGGGCGAGTGGTACGTCGTGGCTCGCACGAACAAGCAGATGCGCACCTATCGCTTATCCGGCATTCGGCAATTGGAAGTACGTGCCGGAAAATTTGCGCGGCCGAGAAAGTTTGACCTTGCAAAACACTGGGCGACGTCGATCGAGCGCTTCGAAGCCGGGATTTATCGAGGAACCGCCGTCGTTCGAATCACGGCGCTCGGCATGCAACGCCTGAAGGGCCTGAGCGCCGCGGTGGCGGAAGCGGCCGCCCGCACACAGACCATCACCGATGCCGACGGATGGAGTCAGGTCACGATCCCCATCGAGTCGATCGAGCATGCGGCCATCGAACTGCTGCGGCTCGGAGCGGAGGGCGAAGTGCTGAAACCGCCAGAGCTGCGCAAGCGCATGGCGAACACCGTTCGCGCACTTGCGCAGCTTTATTGAGTCAATCAGGCGGCGACTCTCAGCGCTTCGACTGAAGTCTGCAGCGCGCTTGCCGGCATGCCGTTCTTCCACGGCAGATCGACTGTGTAGTCCCTCAGCAGGCAATCATCGGGCAGCGTCTGAATCGGCGTGAAATCGCGGTGCGCGATGTACTCCGGGCGCTTGAAGCGGCGGATATGGTTGCTGACCGTGCACAGACTGAGATACACGCTGACCCGATCCCACGGCGAAAGATTGCTGCTCGATGCATGTACCAGGCACGAGTGGAACAGGATCATCGATCCCGATGGTCCTTTCGGCGCGACGATGCCGCCGTTCTTGCCGCCCGCGCGCTGCACCAGTTGTCGGATCAGGTCGTTATCGATCGTCCACAGTGGGTAGCTGGTGGTCGACACATCATGCTTCGCATTGACCACGCCTCGCTTGTGACTGCCGGGAATGAACATCAGCGGCCCGTTGTACTCGTTGACGTCGTCCAGAAAGATCGCGACGTTCATCGCGCGCTCGGTCGGCATCAGGTCGTCGTTCAGCCAGGTGCCGTAGTCCTGATGCCACTGCCACACATCGCCCTCGAACGCCATCTTGCCGTTGATCTTGAACTGATGCATGTAGAGGTCTTCATCGAAGAGGTCACGCACCGGCTCGACCATCCTCGGATGGCGCGCCAGCTTCGCGAAAGGCACGCTGTAAAGATGCGCCGCGAAATTCGTGCGCACGGCGTCCGAGCCCTTCTCGCGCACGTTGTAGATCTCGTGGCGGGCATAGAGCTCCGGCACCGCGTCAGTCAACACCTTGGTTTCCTCGCGTGAAAACAGGCCCGGAAAGAACAGATAACCTTCGCGGTCGAAGTGCTCGCGTTGCTCAGGGGTCAGTTTCATCCGTTCCTCTCGCTGGCGTACGGGAGCCAAAGTAAACCTGCAGTCGGCCGTCGTCAAACGACTGTCTGCGGCGGTATGAGGCTTGCCCTGCAAAATTTAATAAGCTGCGCCTATACGCTCTGGAGACCCGCATGAAGAACAAGCTGTATAGCCACGGCGTCGCGCTGATTGCGGCCGGTTGGCTGGCGGCATCGACGCTTCTATTGCCCGCGCACGCTGCCGATCCGCCGGCAAAGAAAGCACCCGCCAAACAGCAGGGCAAGAGCAAGCCGAAGGCGATGAGCCGCGATCAGTTGCGCTCGTGCATGGACGAACAGGATCGCCTGCTGGCGATGCGGGAGAACGTGCTGAAGGAACAAACCTCGCTTGACCAGCAGCGCACCGAAGTCGCGCGCATGGATGCCGAGTTGGAGCGCAAGCGCGCCGCGCTCGATCCCGCCGATGCCGTCGCGAAGCAGGCGCTGAGCGACGAGGAAACGCGGCGCAATGAAGTCGGTGAAGCGTACAACGCACGCCTGCCCGCTCTGAAGGAGCAGGGCGGCGCGCTGGACAAGGAGCGACAGAGTTGGGTCGCGCGCTGCGCCGACAAGGATTTTGACGAGATCGATGAAGCCGCTATCCAGCGCGAGAGGCAACGCGCAGCCAAGGCGGCAGGCAAAGGGACATCCGCCAAATAAGTCGTTCGCGCTAGCGCAAAGAAACCCGGCCTGTTTTTCCTCGATTGAGCGCCGGGAAATACCCTAGTGTCAGCTCCGTGTCACCGCGCCGCCGCAGCGCGCGGACCATTCCTGCAACAATTGGAGACCAATCGCTTCGCACCTTCCTGCGCTGCGCAGTCAATCAGTGGCAGGCGGTAGTCTCAAGGCCCGCTACCTTGCCGCAACAACAACTCTAGGAAACCGCGATGGACTCCCAGCTCGACGCGTCGCCGGCAACGCCGCCCCCGCGTCGCCAGATCAGCCGGCGCGCATCGGTCATCGGCACTGTTATCGCGCTGCTCGTTCTGGCGGGTCTGGCGTGGCTGGCGTGGACGCTCACACATGGGAACGCGCCGACGCTGTCCGGCGGCCCCGCTGGCGGACCGCGCGGTGCGCCGGCGACGACGGTCGGCGTTGCGACCGCCGAACGCGCGGACCTGCCGGTCGTGCTGGAGGCGCTGGGAACAGTGACGCCGACGGCAACGGCAACCGTGCGTCCCCAGGTTTCGGGTGTCTTGAAGGACGTGCGTTTCACGGAAGGCCAGATGGTGAAGGCCGGCCAGTTGCTCGCGCAGATCGATCCGCGCCAGTTCGAGATGGAGCTGATGCAGGCGTCCGGTACCCGCATGAAGGACGAGGCGCAGCTCGAGAACGCGAAGCTGACACTCGAGCGCTTCCGCACGCTGCTTGGGCAGGACTCGATTGCGCGCCAGGAAGTCGATACGCAGGCCGCACTGGCCAAGCAACTGGAAGCGACCGTCATCACATCGCGCGCGAACGAAGGCACGGCGCGGTTGAACCTGGCCTACACGCGCATTACCGCACCGATCAGCGGCCGCGTCGGCCTGCGCGTGGTCGACGTCGGCAACCTCGTCGGCTCGAACGACGCCGAGGGCATCGCAGTAATCACGCAGCTCGCGCCGATCGACGTCGAGTTCGCGATCCCGCAGGACCGGATCCCCGAAATGCAGCAGCGGATCCGCGAAGGCGCCAAGCTGCCGGTGCAGGCGTTCGACCGCACGCGCACGAACGTGCTCGACACCGGCGAATTCGCGACGCTCGACAACCAGGTGGACACGCAGACCGGGACCGTGCGCGCGAAGGCCCGTTTTCCGAACGCGAATGGCGCGCTGTTTCCGAATCAGTTCGTCAACGTGCGGCTGCTGCTGCGCACGATTGCGGGTGCGATCGTCGTGCCGGTGACGGCCGTGCGCCACGGCAGCAACGGCGATTTCGTCTACGTGCTGAATCCGGCCGAGCGCACGGTTGCGCTGCGTCCCGTGACGCGCGGACAGGCCTCGGTCGACAAGGTGCAGATCGTGAAGGGGCTCGAAGCCGGCGAAACGGTGATCACCGAAGGCGCTGACCGGCTCAAGGACGGGGCGCGCGTGGCATTGCCTGGCGATGCATCGCCGACCGGGGCCGCCCCGGGCAAGGGACAGGGCAAGGGCGAGCGCGGCG
>CAZKNV010000037.1:0-9976 GCA_964554145.1 uncultured Burkholderiaceae bacterium | reverse complement strand
TCATAGCCCTCGAGCAAGTCCGCGAGCCTCTCGGTCTGTTCGCTACGCCCGGCGCCGAGCAGCATCCAGAAGTCCTGCACCGCCGGCCCCATTCGACTGTCGTCAAAGTCGACGAAGTGCGGGCCGACATTGTCGATGGAATCGGTCCACAGGACGTTACCCTCGTGACAGTCGCCATGCAGTCGCAGCGAGTGATGCGCCCCGCGATCGTACTGAGCGGCGACCAGGTCGAGCGCCTGTTGCGAAACGCCGGAGTAAACGTTTTCCAGTTCCGGAGGCAGCCAGCCTTGTTCGAGCAGATAACGGCGCGGCTCGACGCCGAATGTCGCGATATCGAGTGCCGGCCGATCCGAATAGGGCTTCGTACGCCCGACCGCATGGATGCGCCCAAGAAAGCGCCCCAGCCATTGCCGAACGTCGGGATTGTCCATGTTCGGCGCACGTCCGCCCGAGCGCGGAAAAATCGCAAAGCGAAAATCCTCGAACGAATGCAGTGTTTTGCCGGCCATGGAGAGCGCCGGAACCGCAGGCACTTCACGCTCGGCCAGTTCCGCCAGGAAGCCATGTTCTTCGAGAATCTGCGAGTCGGACCAGCGGCCCGGCCGATAGAATTTGACGACGACAAAGCTTCCGTCATCCAACCCCACTTGAAACACGCGATTCTCATAGCTGTTCAACGCCAGCTGGTGGCCGTCGGTGGCGAGGCCGGTGCTGTCGATCGCGTTCAACACCGTGTCCGGCGTTAGTCCTGCGTACGGCGTCTGATTCGGTTGCATCTCGTCATGGTACGCAGGCGTGATACTTTCGCCGTCAAACTGAGGGGAGCGAATGCCATGCCGGCTCAGGAATATCTGCGCCGAATTCTGACCGCGCGCGTGTACGACGTGGCGATCGAGTCGCCGCTCGAGGTAGCACCCGGTTTATCGGCGCGGCTTGGCAACCGTGTGCTGCTGAAGCGCGAAGACCTGCAGCCGATCAAGAGCTTCAAGCTGCGCGGTGCGTACAACAAAATGGCGCAGCTTTCGCACGAACAATTGAAGCGCGGCGTCATTGCGGCGTCGGCGGGTAATCATGCGCAGGGCGTTGCACTGGCAGCGCAAAAACTCGGATGCCGCGCGCTGATCGTGATGCCGGTCACCACGCCGGAAGTCAAGGTCGACGCGGTGCGAGCGCGCGGCGCCGAAGTGGTGCTGTTCGGAGATTCATACTCGGATGCACATGCGCACGCGCTGAAGCTGCAACGCAAGCACAAGCATGCCCCAGCAGGCCGTAAGCAGGGGATGGTCTTCGTGCATCCGTTCGACGATCCGGACGTGATCGCCGGGCAGGGCACGATCGCGATGGAGATTCTGCGCCAGCATCATCCGGCCGAACATGGGCCGATTCATGCCGTCTTCGTGGCGATCGGCGGCGGCGGCTTGATCGCGGGAGTGGCCGCGTACATCAAGGCGCTGGCGCCGCAGATCAAGGTGATCGGAGTGCAGGCGATCGATTCGGATGCGATGGCACGCTCGCTCGCCGCCGGTCGCCGCGTGCCGTTGCACGACGTGGGGCTTTTTTCCGACGGCACCGCCGTGCGTGCAGTCGGACAGCACACGTTCAAGTTGATCCGCGACCACGTCGACGACATCGTGCTGGTCGATACCGACGCGATTTGCGCGGCGATCAAGGACGTATTTCAGGACACGCGCTCGATTCTCGAGCCGGCGGGTGCGCTGGCGATCGCGGGTGCAAAGGCGTACGCGCAGCGGGAAAAACTGAAGCGGCGCACGCTGGTGGCGATCGCTGGCGGCGCCAACATGAATTTCGATCGATTGCGCTTCGTCGCCGAGCGCACCGAAGTGGGCGAAGCGCGCGAAGCGCTATTTGCCGTCACGATTCCCGAAGAGCGCGGCAGCTTCAAGCGTTTTTGCGAGCTGGTCGGCAGCCGCAGCGTCACGGAGTTCAATTACCGGATCTCCGACCCTGCCGTGGCGCATGTATTCGTCGGCATCGGCACTGCGAGTGCAGGCGACAATCAAACGCTGGCGCGCGATTTTCGGCGCCATGGATATGCCACGGTCGATCTGTCACATGACGAACTGGCGGCAGAGCATGTGCGCTACATGGTCGGCGGCAAGAGCGCATTGGCTGCCGGTGAACTGATTTACCGCTTCGAATTTCCCGAGCGGCCCGGCGCGTTGATGAAATTTTTAACCAGCATGGCACCGGGCTGGAACATCTCGATGTTCCACTATCGCAATCAGGGCGCAGACTATTCGCGCGTGCTGGTCGGCGTGCAGGTGCCACACAATGAGCGGCGAGCGTTCAACCGCTTTCTCGCAGCGCTCGGATATCGCCATTGGGAAGAAACAGGCAATCCTGCCTATCGTTTGTTTTTGTCCTGATCCGGTCCGATCGCCTCGATTTCCACCAGAAGATCGGCGCGGCAGATATCGGCATGTAGATAAAGCACGGCGTCGGCATCGAGTCCGTGCTCAACCAGGACCCCGCGCACCACCGGCGTGTCGCCGGGGCGGCGTATGTACGCCTTCAGCTTCAGATCGGAGAGCGTGGCGACATCTTGCGCTCCATTGCGCACCGCTTCAGCCACCACCGATTCCAGATTGGCCAACGTCTCGCGCGCTTGCGCAGCCACATCACCGAGGTGCAGCGTCTGATGACCGACGACACTGGCGGTACCGGAGACAAACAAGACATTGCTCTGATGCTCGTTGCCGCGCCAGAGCGCAGCGCGCGAAAAGCTCGGCGCACGCGGCCCGTACTGTTGCGGGTAGCGGTACGCGCTGACCTGGCGCGGATTCTCGATCGAATCGGCCGGCACTTTGGCTGCCAGGCAGTACAGCACCAGCGGCCCGCCAAAGCTGCCGAGTGCGCATGCCGCCGGCGCGCCGGTTTGTGTCGGCTGGTTCGATTCCTCGTACGCTTTATAACGTCCCAGGTTAAAGCGCCGGTAGCGCTCGAGTCCGCCGGCATCGACATTGATACCTGGAATCGAATTCCACACGCGCAGCAGATGCGAATAGCCGGCCGCCTGCAGCGCATCGAGTAATGAACGATAGGCCGTGTACGTTGCAGCGCCGAGTGCGTCGTCGCCGCGATCGGAAACCGGAACAGACACCGTCGCAAACGACACTTCGCCGTTGTGACGGCAGCGTGTCGCGCCGATCGTGTCGTCGCGCGCTGCATGGCGCCCGCTCCACAGCTCGACGACCGGATCATCGCTGCCAAGCACCGGCGTCCGCAAATGTGCTTGCGGCAGGTGCGAAGCCATTGCAAGCGGCGCCTCCCCGAAGGTCGCAACACCCAGAGTGCAGGTGTCGTGCAACAACGGCGAACCGGCCAATTCCGGCGCGGGCAACCATTGCATTCCAATGCGGTTCAAGCGGTCGGTCACGTGATTAGATCGAGGGCAAAGGGCGCTGATTCTAGTCATCCGGTGCCGGGTCGATTCATTACACTTGGCATCCATGTTTGCAGCTACAAACGCAGCCAGCCACGACCCGGTATCGCCGCTGGCCGACGAACGCAACGCAGATATCGTCATTATCGGTGGCGGCCCGGCCGGTAGTACCGCCGCCATGCTGCTGGTGCAGCGGGGATGGCGTGTGTTGCTGCTCGAAAAGGACCGGCATCCGCGCTTTCACATCGGCGAATCGCTGCTGCCGTTGAATCTGCCGCTGTTCGAGCAATTGGGTTGTGCGCCGGCCGTTCAAAAAGTCGGGCTTGCCAAGCATGGGGTGCAGTTTCACTCGGCGGAACATCAACACAGCCAGACGTTTGCGTTTGCCGATACGTGGGATGGCCTGCCGAAGTATGCGTATCAGGTGCGGCGCTCCGAATTCGATCATGCATTGCTGCAGCAAGCGAGGGCGCGCGGCGCCGAGGTCATCGAGGCATGCCGCGCGAAAGACGTCCGCTTCGAGTCTGATCGCGTCATGGTCGAAGCGCAGCATGACGACGGCCGCACGATCAAAGTCGCAGCACGCTATCTGGTCGACGCCACCGGACGCGATACCTTCATGGCATCGCGCCTCGGCATCAAGCGCAAAAATCCAAAGCACACGAGCGCTGCGCTGTATGGCCATTTTCGCGGGGCGCAGCGCAACAACGGCGCCGCCGAAGGCGATATCGAAATTTACTGGTTCGCACACGGCTGGATGTGGTTTATTCCGCTGGCCGACGGCAGCACCAGCGTCGGCGCGGTATGTTGGCCGTACTACCTGAAGACGCGCGACACCGATCCTTCGACGTTTTTTCTGCGCACTTTGCAAATGTGTCCGCCGCTGTGGGAGCGCGTCAAGGACGCGACGCTGATCGAACCGGCGACCGCCACCGGCAACTATTCATATACGTCGGATCGGATGGCCGGCGATCGTTACGTGATGATCGGCGACGCGTTTGCGTTCGTCGATCCGGTTTTTTCGAGCGGCGTGTATCTGGCGATGAACAGCGCGCAGTTTGCCGCCGACGTGGTCGACAGCTCCTTGCGCGATCCGGCCGCAGCGGCGCACCTTAATCGCGCTTTCGAGCGGCGCGTGCGGCGCGGGCTGAAGACCTTCCAGTGGATGATCTACCGGATGACGTCGCCGATCATGCGCGACCTGATCATGTATCCGCGCAATATTTTCGGCATCCAGCGCGCAGTTATTTCGTTTCTCGCGGGTGACGTTTACGAAGCCGGTCCGGTGCGCCGACGCATGCTCGCATTTCGTGGCATCTACTATCTGAGCGCGCTTAAACACTGGCCCCGCGCGCTGCGCGCCGTGCTCAATCGCAAGAACGCGATCCGGCAGCAAACGATTTTCGCTACCGACGGTTCAGGCTAGTGTCCTGTTCCGTTGATTCGTGGCAAAGCATCGCATCCAGGCACAGCGAGAATGCCGAAATCGTCGTCAGGCGCGAAGCCGCGCACAGCCTGGTTGGGAACCAGGCGCGCACGGCGACAAAGCATGGCGGCGATTCTCGGCATTCTCGTGCTACGAATTAGCGGAATAGGACACTAGAGACGTGCGAGTGTTGACGTGCGGCTGGTGTCCGCTGATGGTCTGCGTGCTGCTGACCGCCTTGTTCTCGCCTGCCGCCCGCTCGCAGGGGCTGCCGTTATGGGAGCTGGGCGGCGGCGCTGCCGCGTTGCGTGTGCCGGATTACCGCGGCTCGGAAGAAGTTCGCAACTACCTGCTGCCGGTGCCATGGTTCGTGTACCGCGGTGAGATTTTCCGCGCTGATCGTGACGGCGTGCGCGTGCAACTATTCGACAGCGAAAGAATCGACTTGAATGTCAGCATCAACGGCAGTGTGCCGGTGGACAGCGATCGAAATCGCGCGCGCGAAGGCATGGAAGACCTGCGGCCCCTGTTCGAAATCGGTCCTCGCGCGAATATTCATCTGTTGGGTAATGCCGCGAGTCGCGTCGCGCTCGATCTGCGCGTGCCGGTGCGCGCGGCGTTCACATTTCGTGACGGCGGTGTTCGTGACGTCGGCTACATCGCCGCGCCGCAGCTGAATCTGGATCTGCGCTGGCCGTCGGCCACCGCGGCCGATCGCTGGAATCTCGGGCTGCTGGTTGAAGTGCCGTTTTCGGACCGGCGCCTGAACGAATACTTTTACGGCGTGTCCCCTGCCGACGCGACGGCGACGCGCCCTGCCTATCGCGCGCGCTCGGGCTACGGCGGGTGGCAGGCGCTGGCGGCGATGTCGCGCCGGGTCGATCGCTGGTGGTTCGGCGGCTTCATCAAATACGACGATGTGAGCAACTCGGTATTTGCCGATTCTCCGCTCGTGACTCAGAAGCGGCAGGTCAGCGGCGGTTTTGCGGTGGTCTATGTATTTGCGCGATCGGCAACAATGGTGCCGCCGCGCGACTGACGAGATGGCTTTCAGCGATATCGCCCATCCAGGTTCACGCCGCAGCCTGCTGATGCTCGCTGCCGGCGTGATCGTCCTGTCGACCGCGCTGCACGTGGTGCCGCAGCTGCTGCAGCATGTGGTCGATCCGGCCTGGTCGATGCTGATGTTGATGATCGTCGACGCCGGTGTCGTGGCGCTAATCGTTCGCAGTCGAGCTGCTGCTCTGATCGGAGTGCTTTTGTGTGCGCTGCTCGGCGCGGTGGTCTTTTTGCATCAGCAGGTATTGGCGGCGTTGCCGTCGATCGCGCTGAATCTTCTAATGGCAAGCGTGTTCGGGTCGACCCTGCGTAAGGGCGAAACGCCGCTGATCGTGCGCATTGCCGAACTCGATGGCTCCACCGCGTTGACTCCGGAATTTGTCCGCTATCTGCGCGCATTGACGCAGGCGTGGACGATGTTTTTCGTAATCATGGCTGCGCTGTCGCTGGTGTTGATGATTTACGCGCCGTACAAATGGTGGTCGCTTTTCGTCAACGTGCTGACGTGGCCGCTGATCGGACTGATGTTCGCCGCAGAGTGGATCGTGCGCCGCGTTGCTTACCGCGAATTGCCGCCGCACACGCCCTGGTACATCGCGGCAAGAATCCTTGCCTATCAGCGGCACACCGCAGGGCCGCGCGCCGGATGACGACCGAGCCCTTGATCGGACATCAGCGGGCGGACGCGCGCCTTGCCGTGCGCGCCGGCGCGCCCATCAGCGCCGGGCGCTTGGTCGGCGATGCCGTCGCGCTCGCGGCGCAGTTGCCGTCCGCGCGCTATGTGATGAACGCGTGCCGCGATCGTTATTTTTTCGCGGTCGGATTCTGTGCAGCGCTGATCGCAGGGCGTACCAACTTGCTGCCCCCGTCACGCACGCCGGAAACGCTGGCGCAGCTCGCACGACGGTATCCGGACACGATCTACCTGACGGACGATGCCGGCCGCATCGACTGGCGCAGCGGCCCGGCGTCATCGTCAGGCGCCACCGCGTCGCGATCGGACGCTGTGCCCTCGGCATGGCCGCCTCCGGCGATCGCACGCGAACACATCGCGGCGATTGCCTTCACATCGGGCAGCACCGGCGAGCCGCAGGCGCAATTGAAGCCGTGGGGCGGCATCGTCGATGGCGCGCGTGCCGAGATCATTGCTTTGCAACTGGATCGATCGCCGGTCGAAGACGTGGTGCTGGTCGGCACCGTGTCGCCGCAGCACATGTACGGGCTCGAGTCGACGGTATTAATGGCGCTGCATGGCCCATGCGCATTCGCAGCAGAGCATCCGCTGCATCCGGACGAAGTGCTCGCAGTGTTACAGCAGGTTAGCGGCCGGCGCGTATTGATTACGGCACCGGTGCATCTGCGTGCTCTGGCCGAATCGTCTCACTCGATGCCCGCCCTCGATCGGGTGGTCAGCGCTACTGCGCCGCTCACGGCAACGCTCGCAGCGCACTGCGAATCGATCTGGACCACGCGCGTCTTCGAGGTCTACGGCTGCACCGAGACCGGCATGATCGCAACTCGCCGCACGGTCGAAGGCCCGCTGTGGACCACGATGCGCGGCGTGAAGATCGGCGAGCGAGACGGTGAATTTCATGCGCGCGGCGGACACGTGCAACCCGGGCGGCTGGCGGATCGACTGCGGCTCATCAGCGACACCACGTTCGAGCTCGAAGGGCGCGCCGACGATGTCGTCAATATCGGCGGCAAGCGCGCGTCGCTGGAAGGGCTGAATCGGCTGCTGCTGTCGGTCGACGGCGTGATCGACGGTGCCATTTTCTTGCCGCAAAGCATCGCCGACGCAGCGCGTGAGCCGCGGATGATGGCGCTGGTTGTGGCGCCGGGGTGCACGCGCGAAGAATTGCTGGCAGCGTTGCGCACCCAGATCGACGCCGCGTTTTTGCCGCGCCCGTTGATTCTGGTCGATGCATTGCCGCGCAACGCTCAGGGCAAGTTGCCCAGAGCAGAGCTACTGGCGTTTGCCGAGCAAGTGCAGCGTGCTTCGGCTGCAAGTCAACCGAGAACGTGCGGCGCCGTTGCAACAGCAGGCCGTGCTCGCGTCGATTGAGCGCAACAACCTGGTGAGTATCCAATGACCGATGGCCCGGTTGCGCCTTCGCCACCACTTTCGCCGGAGCGCGGCACGGTCGACGCCGGTCATCCAATGCTGGCCGGTCATTTTCCGGGCCATCCGATTGTGCCCGGCGCCTGGCTGCTTGCATGGGTGGTCGCCGCCGCCACACGCCGCCTCGAGACAACAGGCGATCGACGCGCGGTCGCAGGGGTAAAGCGCGTCAAGTTTTTGCGGCCGCTGGTGCCTGGTAAAGCTTTCGAATGCGAGCTGAAGGCCGGTGCTGAAACCTTGCGCTTTACATTGACGAGCGACGGTAGCGTTATTGCCGACGGGTCGTTGCAGCTGCAGGCGCGTTGCGCGATTGAAAAATGAGGCTCGGCTTGATAGTGCGCATATCGCCCCGCTGCCTGCTGCTGTCGGTTGCGTTCGGCTTGATCGCGCTGCCGCTGCATGCGCAGGATGCCGATGAACAACTCGTCCGGCTGTTTTCGGAACTTGGCTCGCACCGCGAGCGGCATGCGCGCTTCGTCGAGCGCAAATTTTCCGCGCTGCTCAAGGCGCCGGTCGAGTCGAGCGGCACGCTGGTTTTCCGTGCGCCCGATATCCTGGAGAAGCGAACTGTCGAGCCGCAACGTGAATCGGTGCGGATCGAGGGCGGCACCGTCACGTACGAAAGCGGGCCGGTGCATGCAAACAACCGAAAGCGCTCATTCGCACTGTCCGATGCGCCGCTGCTGGCAGCGCTGATCGAAAGCTTGCGCGCCACCCTGGCCGGCGACCTGCCTGCATTGCGCCGCCACTATCAAGTGTCGTGGACCGGGCCGCAGGGCGAAGCGTCATCGACTGCGCGGCCAGCCGCGCAGGGCTGGCAGTTAACCTTGGTACCGCGTGATCACACGCTACTCGAGGCAGTTTCAAGGATCATGCTGCGTGGCGCCGGCAGCGAGGTCGGCTCGGTCGAAATTGTCGAAGCCAACGGCGATCTGACTTTGCTGCGCATCACGCCCGTGCCCACGCCGCCGCTACTGTTACCTCAGCCCGCACCCAAACCCGCGTCCACCCCCGCGCCAAAAAAATGAAACGCAGTGCGGTGCGATGGGGCGCATGGCTGCTCGGGGTATTGGTGTGCGCCATCATCGTTGCACGCACGACGATCGTCACCGACATCACTGCGTTCCTGCCCGGCCCTGCAACCCGCGAGCAGGCGTTGCTGGCCGAGCAGTTGCGCGATGGTGTTGCGGCGCGAGTGATGCTGATCGGCATCGAAGCAGCCAGCGCAGAGCAGGCGCCGGCAGCGGCGAGGCGCTCGCAGCAGATGGCGGAGATGTTGCGAGCCGATCCGCGTTTTGCATTCGTCGCCAATGGCGATCCAGCGCTGTTTGCCACGGAGCGTGATCGGCTGTTCGACGCGCGCTACCTGTTGAGCGCAGAGGTCACGCCGCAACGGTTTTCGATCGACGGGCTGCGCGCAGCCGCCGGCGAGCTAGAAGCCCTGCTGCGTTCATCGGCCGCGCCGCTGATAAAGCCCACTGCTGCGCGCGATCCGACCGGCGAGCTGCTGGCGATCGCTGCGGCGCTAAAGCCCGCGCGTGCTCCTGTCAGCGCACATGGCGTCTGGTTCGATCGGGATGGCCGGACCGCGTTGCTGCTTGCCACCACGCGGGCGCCGGGATTCGACGTCGATGCGCAGGCGGACGCAGTAGCCGCAGTACAGGCTGCATTCGATGCGCAAGGAACAACAGAAGCACTGGCGCTTCATTTGACCGGGCCCGGCGTGTTTGCGGTGCAATCCCGGCAAGCGATCCAGCAGGATGCGCGGCGATTGACCCTGATCGCCGCGATCGCGGTGAGCGTGCTGTTGCTGCTGGCGCTGCGCAGCCCCCGCTTTCTGTTGTGGGCTGCGCTGCCGACCGCGACCGGCGCATTGGCAGGACTTGCCGTGGTCAGTGTCGCGTTCGGAAGCATTCACGGCATCACGCTCGGCTTTGGCCTGACCCTGGTCGGCGAAGCGGTCGAC
>CAZKNV010000036.1:0-9985 GCA_964554145.1 uncultured Burkholderiaceae bacterium | reverse complement strand
GGCCTGCGGGAATGCCCGACCGCTTTCGCGTCGAGCTTCGAGGAAGAAAGCGAAACTCCGCTTGACGTCATTGCCGAGCGCTTGGCTGCCAGCGCGGGCCGCGCGATGTTCGGTGCATTCAATGCAGAGTCTCTGGCGGGTGTCGTCGGCATTCAGCGCGAGGAAATGCGTAAGCTCAGACACAAGGCTTTTCTGTGGGGCATGTATGTTGCGCCGGAACTTCGTCACAAGGGTGCGGGCCGTCTGCTTGTGGCCGAGGCGTTGAGATACGCCTTTGCGATGGATGGCGTGCGCCAGGTCAATCTCGGCGTTAACGCGCAGAATGCGCCGACTATCGCACTGTACGAGGGCGCAGGCTTCAGACGATTCGGCCTTGAACGCGGTTTCCTGCTCGTTGACGGCACGCTTCAGGACGAATTACACATGGTGTGCATTAACGAACAACCCTAAGACCTTGCCATTGAGGAGCCATCATGCAAGCAGCCGATATGGAATACGCAGGATTCTGGGTGCGTGTCGGTGCCGCGCTGATCGACACTTTGCTCATCGTTGCCGTCACATTTCCGCTCCTTGTTGCAATCTACGGGTGGAATTATTTCGATGAGCAGACCGGCTTTATTGCTGGCCCTGCCGACTTTCTGATTTCATGGGTTGCGCCGGCGATCGCCGTCATCCTGTTCTGGCTGTATCGACAAGCCACGCCGGGAAAGATGGCGCTGTCGCTGCGCGTGGTGGATGCCAAGACCGGCGGCACGCTTTCAGTCGGGCAATCGATTGGGCGCTATCTCGGGTACTTCGTCTCAATAATTCCGCTTTGCATCGGTCTCATCTGGGTTGCGTTCGACGCCAGAAAACAAGGGTGGCATGACAAGCTGGCGGGGACCGTCGTTGTAAGGTCGAAGAGTCGCGGCGCCGACCCGGTCAAATTCGAACAGGCGCGCTAAGAAACCGTGCGACGCGTCAGGAACTCGACCGCTTCAGTTTCGCCACGGGTTCGTGCAAACGGCGGCAGGCTTGCGAGGACGGTCTTTCCGTACGACTTCGTCAGCACGCGCTCATCAAGAATCATCAGAACGCCGCGGTCCGTTTCGTCGCGAATCAACCGGCCGACGCCCTGCTTGATCAGCATGATGGCTTCCGGCAGCTGATATTCGTTAAACGGATTACGCCCGATTTTTCGCAGGTAGCGAATCTTCGCTTCGACCACCGGATCGTCCGGCGGCGCAAACGGCAGCTTGTCGATGACCACCAGCGACAACGCATCGCCGCGAATGTCGATACCTTCCCAGAAGCTGATGCTGCCGATCAGCACTGCATTGCCGGAGCCGCGAAAGGCGTCGATCAGTGCACGCCGCGTGCTGGTGCCCTGTACGAGTAACGGCAGCTCCTGATCGTCGAGCGCCATCAGCTGCCGCAAGCGTTCTGCCACCTTATCGACGGCGCGCAACGTCGTACACAAGACGAACGCGCGTCCTCCGTTGGCACGAACCAGAGGCCACGCTGCTTCC
Organism: uncultured Burkholderiaceae bacterium; assembly: GCA_964554145.1. Classification (GTDB taxonomy): domain Bacteria; phylum Pseudomonadota; class Gammaproteobacteria; order Burkholderiales; family Burkholderiaceae_F; genus JACCZX01. Next base: position 8,477 of record CAZKNV010000036.1, on the reverse strand, counting down.
GCCACCTGCTCAGCAAAGCGCGGATCGTACGGAGACGGCAGCGACTGCGGCAAGTACAGCAACGCCTGGCGCTGAAAATCGAACGGACTGTCCCATCGAGCGGTGGTGGCGTCTGCGATCCCAAGCTCTGCCAGATAGTGATCGAAGCGCCCGGCCGCGGTCAGCGTCGCCGACGTCAGTATCCACGCTTGCGGCTGCGCTTCGCGCGCGCGTGAAAGTGCCCGGCCCGGCGCAAGCGGAGTCTGGTTGAACTGCGCGCCATAGGTCGACACCGAGACCCAGCGCACCGACGGTGCGTTGTTTTCGAACGCGCCGTCCGGAACCTCATTTTCGTCTTCGTCACTGCCTGCTTTTGCGAGCGCGTTACTCCAGTCGACCAACTCGCGCCGTAGCTCGGCGACCCGCGCGATCAGCAGATCAAGCTCGGCATCGCGCCCGCGATTGATCTCAAGCGCACGTGCGAGCTCGGCACCGGCGTCATCGAGCTCGTCGAATGCAGGCCGCAGATCCTGGCGCCGCTCGATTCGGTCGAGCGGAGTGCGCGATCCAACCGCCAGTCCGACGGCACCGAGCGCAAGCCGCAGATCGCGCACCGCTCGCTCAAACCGGCTCGTCAACGCTATCCACGAAGCGCCATCGGCCGCGCGCGCCAAGCCGAGTGCACGCGCATCGCGACTCGCCTCGAGCAACTGTGCCAGCGAGAGCGAGGCACCGAAAAAATCCGCGGCTATCGACGGCAGTTGATGGGCTTCGTCCAGGACCACCGTATCGACGGTCGGCAGAAAATCGCGGATCGAATCGTCGCGAAACGCAAGATCCGCCATGAACAAGTGGTGGTTGACGACAACGATATCGGCCGCCTGCGCTTCGCGCCGCGCCCTGTACACGAAGCACTCGCCGAAGCGCGGGCATTCCGTGCCAAGGCAGTTATCTCGTGTCGACGTCACCAGCGGCCAGATTGCAGCATTTTCCGGCACATTCGCGAGCTCGGCCCGATCGCCGGTCGACGTGGTGGACACGAAGCGCAGCACCGAGCGCAAATGCACCACATCTTCGCGCGTCGGCAACAACCCTTCGCTTTCCGCGCGCGCCATTCGATGCAGACACACATAATTGGCGCGGCCTTTAAGCAAGGCGGTGGCGGCGTTGATGCGCAGCGCGTCGAGCACCGCCGGCAGATCCTTGCGAAAGAGCTGATCCTGCAACGGCTTGGTGCCGCTCGAGATCAACACCTTGCCGCCGGCGATCAGCGCCGGCACTAGATATGCGAACGTCTTTCCGGTGCCGGTGCCAGCCTCGGCGATCAGGGTGCCGCCGGATTCGATCGTGTCGTACACCGTGGCAGCCATGTCGGCCTGCGATGCGCGCGCAATAAAGCCGGGAACCGCGCCGGCCAGCACGCCATCGGCAGCAAATGCAGCGATGACTCGAGCCCTGACCGGGTCGTCCGGGCGCAGCGCTACCGATGCCTGCGTCACGCCGGGATATCGGGCACCAGGCGCATCTCGAGTCGCGCCAGCGTGTCCTTGATCTGCAATTTGCGTTTCTTCATGCGCCGTAGCGCGAGGTCGTCGATGCTCAATTGCCCAGCGAGCCGGTCGATCGCTGCGTCCAGATCGCGATGCTCGATCTGCAGCTCGATAATGCGCCGCTTTATTTCTTCCTGATCCATTGTCGTGCAGCCATCAGGCAAAGAGGGCAAATGATCGAAGTAAGCCCGAAAGACGCGCCGTCATCGTCGCTACCGGGAGCGCGTTAACGCCGATGATAGACTGATCGAAACGACCATAACATCGCGTGTCCAGCTTTAAAGTCAACGCTTGCGTCGCCACCCACATCGGCGATCGCCACGAGCAGCAGGACAGGGTCGCCATTATCACGAGTGAGCGCAACCCCGGGGCGATGCTTGCCATCGTGGCCGATGGCATGGGCGGCCGTACCGGCGGCCGGCAGGCGGCCGATCAAGTCATCTCGACGGCAGAGAGCCTGTTCTGCGACATGTCGGAGCACGATTCGACGTTTCGCGAAATGTTGCTGCACCTGGCGGCCGAGGCGCATACCGTTATACGGCTCACCGCAATATCGAGCGAGAAAGAACCGCATGCCACGGTGTGCGCGCTGATCATCAAGAAGCAGTATGCGATCTGGGCGCACGCGGGCGATTCCCGGCTGTATTTCTTCCGTGGCGGCAAGCTGGTCCATCAGACCGAAGATCAAACGTACGCGCAGCAACTGCGTGAAGAAGGACGGCATGAAGATGCCGAGATCGCGGCGCAACGTTACAAGAACATCCTGGTCAGCGCGCTTGGCATCAACAAGAAGCCGAAGGTGCTCATCGGTGAAGAGCACAGTCTGCGCGTCGGCGATGTATTCCTGCTGGCCAGCGACGGCATGTGGGCCTACTTCGAGGACGATGAACTGTCGCATCTGCTGAACGACCTCTCTCCGCGCGAAGCATCGGAAGAGATGATGGCGCTCGCACGCGAGCGTGCCGAAGGTCGCGGTGACAATCTCTCGTTGGCAATCGTCAAGCTGGAGCCGGCGCCGAAGCGTCGCGGCTAGGTAGCCCGCGGAGTCAACCTTTGCGGTCGAGCAGCGACCTGGCTCCAACGTAGAAAAGCGCCATCGCGGCGATCTGGATCACGTGATAAAGATCGTTGTGGTTGAAATGCCGGTGCAGCGCGAAGCCGCTGGCCTGCACGCCGGCCGCGAGCCCGGATATAGCTACACCCCCCAGCGTCCATCGCGAGGCACGATCCTTGTTTCGCATGGCCGACCAGCCGTGCAGAACTGCGAGCGCGGCCATCGTGGCGCCGGTATCCGCGATCACATAAATGAACTCGGTATGGGCGAGCATCCATCCCGAGTAGAACGCGAGCTTCGTCGCCGCGAACGCAAGCAGGAATTTCCGCACGCTGCCCGTGGCAACCGCGATCGCGGATCCGGCGAGCGTGCCGAAGCTTGCGATTCCCGCGGCGAGCACGGTCGCCTTCCATAGCACGCACAATATGTTTTCGGACAGATGCGGGGCGAATCCATGATAGGTGCCGCCCAGCACGGCGGCGACTGCGAGTGCGGCGAACGCCAACGCCCACAACGAACGGGCCGCTTGGCCTTCTCTCGCCCGCAGCAGCCGCCACCCGAGCCATCCGGTCACGCCAGCGAGGGCGTAGTCGGTAAGCAGGGTCATCGGCTCGGCGATGGTCATATCCTGAGTCGGCTGCGGTGGTGCAGGCCGACGAGAATGACGAAAGCCGCCAGCACCCAGTGAAAGAAGATCGGAATGGTCCCGCCGAACCAGCGCAATTCGGGATGCAGAACCATCTGAATCGGATATCGCGCGACCATCACGGCGAGATAAAGGTAGCCGAAACGCAGCCAGTAAACAGCAAAGAAGCGGCGCGGCACAACGAAAAGCCCGGTCGCGCGCGTGAAGTCGAGGCAGATCTTCACCATCAGCGCAATGATGATGATCTGTGACGGCAAAAGATACTCATAGCGGAGCAGGCCCGAGTACCACTGCTGCATGGGCGGCAAGAATTCGACATGAAAGAAGGCGACCAGTGCCTGGCCGACAACGCGAGCAACGAAGAGCCCGAGCAGCACCCAGAGCAGCGGTGCGAGCCGCCGCGGCGGGTCGAGCGCGAACCGCATTTTAGTGGCCTGTAACAGCCGAATGCCTAGCCCGCTTGCCACGCCATCGACGCGCATGGCAGCGTTGCAAATGCTCGCAATACTTCCGGGTATTGCTGTGCTTTGCGCCTTGCCCTGCACGCCGAGTGGCGCGTCCTTCGGGCTGGATTCGGCTGCTACAGGCCACTAGCTCGCGAACATCTTCCGGTAGTGGCGATACCAGTCGCTCTGGAATACCTCGGACGGATCGTGCTTGCGCTTGAGCTGGAGGAACTCGGCGAATTGCGGGTAGCAGGTTTCGACCTGCTTCCGGGTGGCGTACTTGTGATAGGTCGGGAAATAACTGCCGCCGTACTTGATGCCGATGTCTATCAGGCGGCGAAACGCATCGACCGCATGACGGATGCCTTGCGGCGTATGGACCACGTGCAGGTTGAAGATGACGCAGGCATAGGGTTTCTTTGCCCATGCGAGAAAACTTTCGTTGTCCTGCTCGATCAGGCGAACCGTGCCGTAGATGATCTCGACCTTGTTGCGGCGGGCGTCGTCGCGTGCATCGGCCATGAAGCGCTCGAGCGCGTCGCGCTCGCAGTAGATCTCGGTAATGGCTTCGGTCGCTTTGTGTTTGGCGTTGCTCCGCTGGTCGAGCGCACGGTGATAGTGGTCGGGGTAGATGCTCATCTGGTGTTCGTCCGACCAATAGACCTGTCCGTTGGTCGACAGGTAGTAACCGGCGTAGCGTTTGAACGCGTCCGCCTTTCCGAAGTGCGCGAGGTAGAGCAGATCGGTCCAGTCGCGCTCGACCAGTTCCCTCGGGGTTTCGGGCATCGGGGTCGAGTCCGCCACCGGCTTGTAGCAGGAGAACACACCCTGGCGCAGGAAGCCATCGGCTCGCTCGTCGATGGAGTACTGGAAGTCGCCGTAAGTAAAACCATCGCGGATGCGGTCTGCGAAAGCCGCTGGAATTCCCTCGATGTCGCGCACCTCGACCACGCGCTCGACCTTGCGCCGAAGGATGAGTCTCAGTGTCACCGAGTAGATGAATCCGAACAGTCCGTAACCGCCGATCGCAAGGCGAAAAAGCTCCGGCTTCTCGGTCCGGCTGCAGTTAACGAGATCGCCGCGCGCATCGAGCAGCCTGAAAGACTCGACGTCTCCCACGAACGGCGGCAGCGTGAGGCCACGACCGTGCACGTTGGCCGACAGACAGCCGCCCATGGTCAACCGGTCGGCGCCCGTCTGCTTCTGGGCAAATCCCCATTGCCGCTCGTGTCCGCGCTGTGCCGACGTGAGTTCGGCGAGCAGCTTCGGCCATTGCATGCCGGATTCGACTTCGATCAGCCCGCGCGTCGTGTCGAACGCGAGCATGCGGTCGAGCTTGCGGATGTCGACGAGAAGGCCGTCGGTCGCGAATGCCTGCGATCCCATCGCATGACGGCCGCCCGCGATGCAGACTGCACGGTGCTCGCGTCGCGCAGCGCTTAGCGCGGAACGCACTGCATCGAGTGTCTGCGGTTGCACGATGCGATGGACGCGGGTGGCATTAAGCTGGGAATGGATGTCGTTAACGAGGACACCGGATGGCTTGGCCGCTGTGGCGGAATATGGCAACGCGGCCGTGAAGCCTGCGATTCCAAGAAACTCGCGACGATTGACCACGATCCCTCCCCGTAACTTTGCAGCACATCTTATGTGCCGGCGCCGGCCGCAGTTAGAGCCGCATTGGGGGTAATAGAGCGCCTATTTGATGGCCTCAGCTGCTCTCTTGCGCACCGCCTCCCGCTCGGCTTCGCGCTGTTCCATTTGCTTGCGCTTTTCAGCGCGCCGCTGTTCGTTCTTTTTGCGCTCGGCTTCCTTTTCCTCGGCGCGCTTTTCGGCCTGCAGCTGTTTCTGCTGAAATTTGCGCACGTTCTCGGCGCGTTCTGCGGCGGGCAGCCTGTCCTGCTGCGAGGGCGAGCGCCCTTGTTCGCTGCTCGGTGTTTGATTGCCCGGATCGCGCACACCATCTTCGGTCGCAATCGTGCCGCGCCGCTTGAGTTCGGCTTCGCGCGCCTGGCTAGCGGCACGCGCTGCTTCTTCTTTTTGCGGCCGTTGCGCATCCTCGGCGGCGCCCGCCGCGGCGTCCTCCGCGCGTCGTCTGGCAACTTCTTCTGCGTCGAGCCGACGTTGCAGGTCGCGTGCTTCGAGTTGCACCCGCTTGACTTCGCGCTCAGCCAGTTCTTTTTCGCGGCGCACATTATCGCGGCATGAATTGACGAAAAATCCCCGGTAGCAATCCGCTTCGCGCGATTTGGCACTCTGCCCGATGCGCGCCATCTCGGCGTCGGCGTCTTTGAGCGCCGCTTGTGCTTGCGCCGTGTCACGAATGCTTCCGTCTGGATAACGAGTGCCGAAGTCGCTCGCCGCTGCTGGAAGCGCCAATAACATTGCAACCGCTAAGAAGTGTGGTTGGAGGTTTTGCGTTCGGTCAAAACGTTGGGCCTCCATGATCACATCCCTAGCCGCGCGCGACGACGGTGCGTCTCGGAGCTTCCAGATATTCTCGCGACTGCATCTCATGCAAACGAGACACCGTACGCGCAAATTCGTTCGTCAGCGCTCCCGCAACATATAACTGCTCCGGAGGCGCCTCGGCCGAAGCGATCAGCTTGACTCGGTGGTCGTACACAATATCGACCAGCCACGTAAAACGGCGCGCCTCGGAGGCCTGGCCCGCACTCATGCGAGGAATGTTCGACAGCAACACGGTGTGAAATTGTGCCGCGATCTCAAGGTAGTCGTTCTGCGAGCGCGGGCCGCCGCATAGCACTGCGAAATCGAACCACACAACCCCGCCCGCGCGCCGCCGCGCGCGAATCCGGCGCGCCTCGATATTCAGGACCGGATCGTCATCGTCGGCTTCGGCGATGCGCTCGAACGCTGCCTGCAGTGCGGCGTCGGCCGGCGGACCGGCCGGTGTCAGATAGGCATCGATGCTGAGCATCGCGCGCTTCCGGTAATCGATGCCGGCATCCACCTGCACTACATCTAGCCGCTCGTTTAGTAGATCGATCGCGGGCAGCATCCGCTCCCGATGCAAACCGTCGGGGTACAAGCCGTCCGGCGGATAGTTCGACGTCATCACGAATCCAACATTCAGCTCGAACAGCCCGGCGAGCAGCCGATGCAGGATCATCGCATCGGCAATATCCGAGACGTGAAACTCGTCGAAACAGATCAGGCGGTGGCGCGACGCAATGCGCTGAGCCACCTCGTCGAGTGGATTCTCGGTGCCTTTCAAGTCATCCAGCTCGCGATGCACGCTGCGCATGAACTCGTGAAAGTGCACGCGGGTCTTGCGGATGACGGGTGCGGCAGCGAAAAACACATCCATTAAGAAACTCTTGCCGCGGCCGACTCCACCCCATAGATAAACACCGCGAGGCACCGGCGGACGCGCGATCAGCTTCTTCAGCGCATTCGAGCGCTGCGCTTTGTAGTCGATCCATTCGCCATGCTTTTGCTGCAGGCGGTCGGCGGCGGCCTGCTGCGAGGCGTCGAGCGTGTAGCCACGTTGCGCCAGTGCAGCGTCGAGCTGCGTGCGGAATGACACTAGAAATTCAGCGCCCGCTTATCGACCGCCAATGCAGCTTCCTTGGTTGCCTCCGCAAGCGACGGATGTGCATGACAGATGCGCGCGATATCCTCGCTCGACGCGCGAAACTCCATCGCAACTACCGCTTCGGCGATTAGCTCCGAAGCAAGCGGCCCGACGATATGCACGCCGAGGATTTCGTCGGTCTTTGCATCGGCCAGGAATTTCACCATGCCGGTGGTATCACCGAGAGCGCGAGCTCGGCCGTTGGCCATGAAGGGGAACGTGCCGGCCCTGTAGCCGCGGCCTTCGGCCTTCAATTGCTGCTCGTTCTGCCCAACCCATGCAATCTCGGGCGACGTGTAAATGACCCACGGGATCGTGTTGAAGTTAACGTGGCCGTGCTGGCCGGCGATACGTTCGGCAACTGCAACGCCCTCTTCTTCCGCTTTATGCGCCAGCATCGGCCCGCGCACCACGTCACCGACTGCCCACACGTTCGGCACATTGGTGCGGCACTCGTCATCGACGGCGACGAAGCCGCGCTCGTCCAACTTTAAACCGATCGCTCCCGCGTTCAGCCCGTCCGTGTTTGGCACTCGACCGATCGATACGATCAGCGCATCGACCGTCAGCGTTTGCGCTTCGCCCTTCGCGTCGGCGTAGTTGACGACAACGCCTTTCTTGTCGCTTTTCACGCCGCCGATCTTCACGCCGAGCTGGATCTTCAGTCCTTGCTTGTTAAAGACCTTGGCGGCTTCCTTCGCGATCTGTTCATCGACCGCACCGAGGAACGACGGCAACGCTTCGAGCATCGTGACATCGGAGCCGAGACGGCGCCATACCGAACCCATTTCGAGCCCGACCACACCCGCGCCGACGACACCGAGCCGCTTCGGCACCGCGGCAGCCGACAGCGCACCATCGTTGCTAAGGATGCGCTGCTCGTCGAACTCGGTGCCGGGCAGCGCGCGCGCGTTCGATCCGGTGGCGACGATCACGTGCTTGCCGACGATGGTTTCGTTGGCCGGTTCCGATACGGCAACTTCGCAACCAGCGTCCGTCTTCGCGACAAGCGATGCGCGCCCGTGAAAGAACGCGATCTTGTTCTTCTTGAACAGATACAAAATGCCGTCATTGTTCTGCTTGACCACCGCATCCTTGCGGCTGAGCATTTTTGCGAGATCGAGGCTCAGGCCCTTGATCTCGATGCCGTGATCGGCGAATGAATGGGCGGCGTGTTCGAAGTTTTCTGAGGACTGCAGCAACG
>CAZKNV010000035.1:0-10063 GCA_964554145.1 uncultured Burkholderiaceae bacterium | reverse complement strand
CGAAGCGACCGACGTCCAGGCAGGGCAGCTCCGCCCAACGCTTGCGCGCTGCGACATTACTAACCTACGCGATCGATGCTTTGACGTTTGCGATACGGCGTGATCACCTGCTTGTCCAGCCAGATTGAGAATTTATGCGCGTCGGCATCGGTGCGGCGATCCAGCCAGGCCTTGATACCGATTTCGGAAAACGCCAGCAGCCGTGAGCCGGGAGGCCGTACAAGCCCATCACGGCCCGCGAGCTGGCGCACTCGCGCGGCATTACGCTGACGACCTTGGAGATCGAGCGCATCGAACACATCGGCGGCGGCGATCCAGATTGAATCGCCCCGCATCAGAATTCTTATCTGGTGCCCGTCGAACTCGTAGTACTTTCCATTCCATTCGGCCCAGGCGCCTTCGTGCTGCCAGCGCCACCATGCGCGCATTACGCGGTACGCGGGCCATAGCAGCCACATCCCCCAAAATGGCGCCACCAATAGCAGGCTCAGAGCGCCCCTACCGGCCCTGATATCGTCGAGGAATAGTGCGCCGCCGATAACGCCCCAGGCGATCCATATCATCCAGCCCCAACGAACGATGCGCTCATCGGGATCCTGTTCAAGCCATGAGGCGGCGCGCGTCATTCGTAGTTTCGACCAGCAGGCAGACTAGCGCATCGGCCTCGCATGGTGCTTGCTCGGCTGCTCAAATAATCCAGGAGACCACCGTTGAAGAATAATCGTCCTTCGCCGATCGCGCTGTTTGCGCGCAATTTCGTTCGGCATCCGCGCATGCTCGGCTCATTCATACCCAGCTCACGCTTCCTGATTCGCACGCTGCTGAATCAAATCGACTTTGCGCGGGCCAAGCTGATCGTTGAATACGGACCGGGAGTCGGCACGTTTACGCGGCCGATGCTCGCACGCATGCGCGCGGATGCCACACTCGTAGCGCTGGAAACGAATCCGGAGTTCGTGCAATTTTTGAAGACGAACGTAGATGATCCGAGACTGCAGGTGATTGCCGGCTCGGCGGCCGACGTGCAAGCGGTTCTGATGGCGCGCAATCTAGGGCGCGCCGATTTTGTCGTCTCCGGCATCCCGTTTACGACATTGACACCCGACGACAGAACGAAGGTCGTCAAAGCCACGCATGCCATCCTGCAGCCGGGCGGCGAATTCCTCGTCTATCAGTTTTCGCCGCTGGTGCTTTCGAACCTGCGAAAAGTGTTTTCCAGCATCCGGCGCGATTTCCAGCCTTTGAACATGCCGCCGGCGCAATTGTTCTACTGCTCCCGCTAGGCTGGCTCAGCCGCGCTTGCGCTCTTCGTCGATCAGTTGTTTGAGCCGGCGCTCTTCCCAATCGCGGCCGACAACGCCGACCAGGCCGAAGGTAGCGACTGCGTGAAAGACAATGCCGATGCCCCAGCCGACCGCCGGCCAGACGAACCACCAGTGTGCACGGCTGCTGAGCGCATTGATCAGAAACAACGCGGCGATCACGATGACATAGGTGGTCAGGTGCGCATAGAAACCTCTTTCCGCTTTCAGTCGCCGCCGCGCCCTTTGCTCGACGCTGGCTCCCCCCGTCGCTATCGTTCTCGTTCATTCGAACTCTCCTTGTGGCCTGTAACAGTCGATTCGGAAGGGAAAGGTGCGTCCGGGCGCGCCCGCTTGTTCAAATGAGCGCGAAGCGAGCCGCGTCGCGTAGCCAACGCATACGCGCAAGGCGAGCGACAAAGCAGTCGGCCGCCCCGACGCGCAAGGCACTTTCGAATTGGCTGTTATAGGCCACTAAAGTTTGTCGGCCGGCTGCTGCGCAAGGACGGTCGCACCATGCGCGCGGCGCCGCGCCAGCAAGCGACGCTCGAGCGCATCGATGTACGAGTAGATTACCGGCACGACGACCAGAGTCAGCAAGGTCGATGTAATCACTCCGCCGATAATCGCGCGGCCCATCGGCGCCTGCTGTTCGGCGCCTTCGCCCAGCCCGATCGCCAGCGGCAACATGCCGAAGATCATGGCGGCAGTCGTCATCAATATCGGACGCAGGCGCACCTGGCCGGCAGCCAGCAGCGCTTCGTCGCGCGACAGGCCGTCGCGCTGCCCCTTGTTCGCAAAGTCGACCAGCAGGATTGCGTTCTTCGTCACCAGGCCCATCAGAAACACGATGCCGATCATCGAAAAGATATTGAGCGTCGTGTTGGTCAGCAACAGCGCCAGCATCACGCCAACGATCGACAGCGGCAGCGACGCCATGATCGCAATCGGCTGCAGGAAGCTGCCGAACTGCGAAGCGAGCACGATGTAGATGAAGATCACCGCCAGTGCCAGCGCCCCGAAAATCGCCGCGTTGATCTCTTCCTGCTCGCGGATTTGCCCGCCTATGTCGAAGCGCAACCCGGGCGACAGTTCGTACGCTTTCACCATCGCCTGCACTTCTTTGCCGGCGTCGCCCGATGGACGGCCCTGCACATTGGCCCACAGCGCAATCCTGCGCTGCAAATTCTGGCGCCGGATATTTTCCGGATTGAACGTGCGCTCGATCGTTGCAATCGAGCGCAGCGGGATCACTTCAGGAGTGCCGTCGGCCATCAGCCGGCTGGTCGCGATGTTCATTCCGGAAATATCGTCGACCACGGTGCGGCTGGCGCGCGGAATCTGCGTAATCACCTCGTAGTTCTGACCGTCTGGCGCGAGCCAGTAACCGGAGTTTTCGCCCCCTATCAGCGCACGCAACGTCGTGCCGAGCTGCGCATACGTGACGCCGTACTCGGATGCCAGCTCGGGCTTCAAGCGCACAGACAATGCAGGTGTGCCTTCCTTTAACGACACCTCGATATCGGTGATGCCGCGAATCGACAGTATCTTCTGGTGGAGGTCGGCGATCACGCGCTGCATTTCCGCATCGTTATTGCCGAGCAGCGCTATATAGATGGGCCCGCCCCACCCGACTCGCATATCGATGCCCGGAATCGATGCCAGCCGCTGTCGAATCGCCTGTTCGAGTTGCTTCTGCGAGCGATCGCGCTGCGAGCGCGGTACGAGCTTCAGGTTGAGCCGCCCGGTGTTCTTCGCGCCTTCGGTGCCGATACCGGTATCGATCGCGTCGATTTCCTTGAAGTCGCGCAGCGCTTGTTCCACTCGCTTGACGCGCTCGTCGGCATATTCGAGGCTTGAGCCGACCGGCATCGTCAATCGCACGCTGGTAAATCCTTCGTCGCTCTCCGGCATCATCTCGGTGCCCACCACGCCGGCAATCGGAATCGCGAGCGCGAAACTCAGCGCGGCGATCCACAACGTAATTCCGCGCGGGCTGATGGTTGCCAGGCGCGGCTTCAGATAGCTTGCGTCGAATGTGCGCAAGGCGCGCCACAGGCCGATCGTCGGAACACCGAGCGGAATGTTGAGTTTTGGCACCCTCTTGCCAAGCGTCCAGCGGCGCGATGACAGGACCCAGCCAAGCAGCCCGCCATAGATTGCGTGCACTCGATTCATCAGGCGTTCGAAGCCGCGCAGCACGGGGCCGACGAAACGCGCCTCGTGCAAACCGCGCGGCGGGTCGCGCCAGACTGCCGAGAGCATCGGGTCGAGCGTAAAGCTGACGAACAGTGACACCAGCACTGCGACCGCCACCGTGATGCCGAACGGATAAAAAAACTTGCCGACGATGCCGCCCATGAACGCGATCGGCACGAAGACTGCGACGATCGAGAAGGTCGTTGCCAGCACTGCCAGGCCAATTTCGTCGGTGCCCTCGCGGGCGGCCGTGTAGTGGTCTTTCCCCATGTGAATATGGCGCACGATGTTCTCGCGCACGACGATCGCATCGTCGATCAGCAGGCCGATGCACAGGCTGAGCGCCATCATCGTCATGTAGTTCAGCGTGAAGCCGAACATATAGAGCGCGATGAAAGTGGCGACGACTGCAATGGGTAACGTAAGCCCGGTGATGACCGTGCTGCGCCAGCTGCCGAGGAACAGAAACACGATCAGCACCGTCAGCAGTGCGCCTTCGACGATAGTGATCTTGACGTTGTCCACCGCGCGCTTGACGAAGTCGGAGGTCGAGCGCAGCAGCTTGAGTTCGGTGCCCGCGGGCAGCAGCTTGCGAATGTCGGTAGCGGCAACCTTCAGGCTGTCGCCGACCTGGACGATGTTTGCGTCCTGTGCCTTGAAGACATAGAAGCTGATCGCCGGAGCTCCGTTGATGCGCGCGATCGAGCTGCGCTCGCGTTCGGTATCGAACACTTCGGCTACCTGCGACAGCAGGATCGGCGCACCATTTTTGCGAGCAACGATGATCTTGCCGAAATTGATCGGTTCTTCGATGCGGCCGTCCACCCGCACGATGGCCTCGACCGTGTCATTGCTGATCGTGCCCACCGGAACGCTGACGTTCGCGTTGCGAAGCGCGGTCACGACTTGATCGACGGTCAGGCCGAATGCGGTTAACCGTGCCGGATCGACCCGCGCCTGGATCTCGCGTGTAACGGTGCCGCCCAGCGAGACCTTGCCAACCCCGTTGACTCGCTCGAAGCCTTTTTGCACGATCTGTTCGCCCAGCGTCGTCAATTGGCGCTGCGACAGACCATTGCCAAGCAGTGCGTAAAAAGCGACCGGTTGATCGTTCTCGTCGCCGCCCCGCTGCACGACCGGATCTTTGACGTCGCGCGGAAAGCCGGCGCGAATCTGCGCGATCTTGTCGCGCACTTCCTGTATCACGCGGTCCGTATCGACGTCGAGCCGAAACTCGATCCACGAATACGAAATGCCTTCGTAAGATGCCGACAAAATGCGCTTTACGCCGGCAACGGTGTTAACCGCATTTTCGATCGGCTTGGCGACATCGTTTTCGACCTGCTCGGGCGACGCACCCGGGTAACGCACCTGGATCGAGACCATCGGCGGGCGCACATCGGGCATCGCTTCGACACCCAGCTTCGCGTACGAAAATAGACCGAGCACGGTTAGCGCCACCATCACCATCGTGGCAAACACGGGGTGATTGATCGAAACGCGCGTCATCCACATAGAGGCTCCTCTTGTTTGTCTTATTCCTCAGTTTCTTGTCGGCGCCCGGCTGTTCTTGTCGGCCACTTTCGAGTCGGAGACGACGCTGATGACCTTGGCCGCGAGACCTTCTTTCAGGTTGTCGAACTTGGTTGCAAGCACGACTTCACTCGGCGCAAGCCCGGAGGTCACCTCGACCCATTGAGCACGCTCGTCGCGCTTGCCGGTCACCACAATGCGGCGCATCAGTTTGTCGTCGGCCACCACCCAGACAAAACTTTGTCCGCCCTCCGACCGTATCGCCGATAGCGGCAACGCAGGCACTTCCACCTCCGGCGACGTTGTCAGCAGCACACGCGCAAACATTCCCGCCTTCAGCAAAGAATCCTCGTTCGCAAGCGACACGTAAATATTGATGGTGCGAGTCCCGGGTTCCGCGCTTGGATTGATACGCTCCACCCTCCCTTCGAACCGGCGGCCGCTGACACCTTCAACATCGACGTGGGCCGGCATGCCCTTGCGAATCTGCGTTACATCAGAAAGTGGAACTTGCGCCTGTACTTCCAGTTGCGCCAGATCGACGATCGCCACCAGGGGCGCATCGAAGCCCACCTTTTCACCGGGCTGCACATGGCGCTTGGATACCGTGCCTGAGATCGGTGCGCGCACCACCGAGTCGGTCATCGACACTTGAGTCAGATCCATTTGCGCCTTGGCGGCCGCAACCGCCGCAAGCTGCACTTGATGCGCGCTATCGGCGGTGTCAAAGGCGTTCTGTGAAATGAAATTCTGCTTGACGAGCTGCGCATTCGCCTGCCGCGTGCGATCGGCCATCGCCAATTGCGCGCGTGCCGATTCGAGTGCTGCCTTGCGCTCAGCTATTTGCGCGCGCAGTTGCGCGGTGTCGAACTCGGCAATTACCTGACCGGCCGTTACGCGGTCGCCCTCGCGCACCAGTACGCGCTTGATCTCCGCCGACAGTTTCGCGCGCACGGTCGCCTGCGATACCGCCTGCACAGAGCCGGGCATTGCGAGTTCGGTTGCAAGACGCTTGGGTTGCAATTGGACGACATCGCTTGACGAGAATTCGAGCGGCGGGCGCTCGCGTTTTTTCGCAGCATCACTGCTGCCGGCTTTCTTTGCAGTGATCGCGATTCCGGCGCCCGCGACCGCGATCGTCGCCACGACTGCGATCCATAGCCATCCTCTACGTCTGTTCATTTGAAAATCCCCCGGGGACGCACGACTTGTGATCGGCGATCCATAATGGGGCGCGATTATCCTCGACCGGCTACCGGAGTCCTGGCCGCTGCGACGAAGTGCGGCAAGGTGCGACGAAATGCAGGGGAAGCGGACCAGCGTCCCTCGGGTTCTACTCCTCCAGCCCGAGATCCTGAATCTTGCGCGTAATCGTGTTGCGGCCCACCCCCAGCCGCGCAGCGGCGTCGATGCGCCGCCCATGCGTGTGCTTCAGGGCAGTACGGATAACGGTGGCTTCGAATTCGCGCGCCAGCGCGTCCATTACTTCCGGAGTGCCTGCCTTGAGACGCCGCTCGACCTCTGCGGTCAACTGAGTCAGCCAGTCCTGATTCGGCCAGGCCGTGTCGGGCGGCGGCGACACCGCGGAAAGTGCGCCGTTGGCAACGGCTGCGACTGTCGGCGCAGATGCCGGCGACATTGTCGGCGAAGTTTCATGTCGAAGTTCAAGCGGCAGATCTTCGACCTTCACTACCTGCGCCGGCGCGAGCACCGTCAACCAGTGACACAGGTTTTCGAGCTGGCGGACATTGCCGGGAAACGGCAGTTGGCTGATAAAGGCCAGCGCTTCATCGGACAATCTTTTTGCGTCGACGCCGAGCTCTGCCGCGCTTTTTGCAAGAAAATGGCGCGCCAGCAGTGCAATGTCTTCGCGCCGCTCGCGCAGCGAAGGCAGCCGCAACCGGATCACGTTCAACCGGTGATACAGATCCTCGCGGAACGAGCCCTGCCGCACGCGTTCTTCCAGATTCTGATGGGTCGCCGCGATGACGCGCGCGTCGGCCTTGATCGGCTGGTGCCCGCCGACGCGGTAGTACGTCCCGTCGGACAGTACGCGCAGCAAACGCGTTTGCAATTCGGCCGGCATGTCGCCGATTTCGTCCAGAAACAGCGTGCCGCCTTGCGCCTGCTCGAAGCGGCCACGCCGCATTGCCTGCGCACCGGTAAACGCGCCGCGCTCATGACCGAACAATTCGCTCTCCAGCAGATCGCGTGGAATCGCCGCCATATTGAGTGCGATGAACGGCATCTGCGCGCGCGGACTGTGTTTGTGCAACGCGCGGGCAACGACTTCCTTGCCGCTGCCCGATTCGCCGACCAAGAGCACCGTGACGTTCGATTGCGATAGCCGCCCGATTGCACGAAACACTTCCTGCATCGACGGCGCCTGTCCGAGAATCTCGGGAGCGTCCGACGGCAATTCGTCGGACTGCGATTCGCGCACACTTTCGCCGACCGCGCGGCGGATCAATTCGACCGCCTTGTCGACATCGAACGGCTTCGGCAAATATTCGAACGCACCGCCCTGAAACGCAGACACCGCGCTGTCGAGATCGGAGTACGCCGTCATGATGATCACCGGCAGAGCAGGATGCTTGCGCTTGACTGCGCGCAGCAGCTCGATGCCGTTTACTCCCGGCATGCGGATATCGGACACAAGGACTTGCGGGCTATCGTGTTCGAGCTCGGCCAGTACTTCCTGCGCACCGCCGAACGCCTTGCACGGAAGGTTCTCGCGCGCGAGCGCCTTTTCAAGCACCCAGCGGATCGAGCGGTCATCGTCGACGATCCAGATGGATTTCATGACAATGGAATCAAAATCCGGAAGTTCGTGCGACCGGGGCGGCTGTCGGCTTCGATCATGCCGTCGTGCTGCTGGATCAACGTTTGCGCGAGTGTCAGGCCGAGACCGTTGCCGCCGTCACGTCCCGACACCAGCGGAAAGAAGATTCGGTCCTTCAGCTCATCGGGGATGCCGGGCCCGTTGTCGATCACCTGCAGGTCCAGCGCCAGGCGATGCAAGGCACGTGCGATCGTCACTTGCCGCGCGACGCGAGTACGCAAAATGATCTCGGCGTCACCGGCCACGATGCGCGGATCGAGCGCCTGCGCTGCGTTGCGCACCACATTCAACAACGCCTGGATCAGCTGCTCCTTGTCACCGCGAAACTCGGGCACGCTGGCGTCGTAATCGCGTGCAATGGTGAGCCCGCGCGGAAATTCGGAAACCATGATCAACCGCACCCGCTCGCACACTTCGTGAATGTTCAACTCGGAGACCACGCGCGGCGCACGGTGGGGCATCAGCAGGCGATCGACCAGCGCGTGCAGCCGGTCGGCCTCGGCAATGATGACTCGCGTGTATTCGCGCTGTTCATGACTCGCCAGCTCGGCTTCGAGCAACTGCGCTGCGCCTCGCACACCGCCCAGCGGATTCTTGATCTCATGCGCCAAGTTGCGCAGCAATTCGCGGTTCGCTTCGGTGAGACCGATCTGCCGCTCTTCGCGATCGACCTTTAACTGCTGCTCGATTTCGGATACTTCGAGCACCAGCGGGATGTCGTCGCCTAATTGCGCGGTCGCGACGACGCGCACCGGCAGCGGATCACGCCCGATCCTGCGCAGCTCCATGATCTGCTTGCGCTGGCCGAACGCGTTCGCCTCGGCTTCGGCGACCAGTTGTCGTATCTCGACGTCGTCGCCCAACACGCGGCCCACAAGCTGTCCCACCAGCGTCTTGCGCGATGTATCGAGCAGCAGTTCGGCAGATTGATTGACGTGAGCGATGCGTCCGCCGCCGTCTATCAGCAGCACTGCAGTCGAAAGCAGATCCAGGCCGTCGTAATGCGTCGGATGAGAAAACGCGAGCAACTCGGCCGCGTTCATGCGCGGCCTCGCGTTATGTCTGCGTCGTTACTGAATTTTGAGCAGAGACATCTCGCGCGCCAGCGCGCGGACGTTATTTTCGGTGCGCGCGATGTCTTCCTGCAGGCGCTGCGTCCGCTCTTTGTAAAGCGCGAAGTTGCGCTCATCGCCGCGGCGCTCGGGCTCGCCGTTGTTGAACTCGGACTTCAGCTTCGCCAGCCGCTCTTCCTCGCCCTTTAACTCGTCTTCCAGAATGCGCCGGCGATCCTGATCGCGCGTGCGTTGCGTGTCGCCATCCACGCGAGGAAAGTTGGCCGGCGATGCCGATGCGCGTTGTTCCACCGCAGGCTGCACACCGCTTCTCGCCTGAGGCATGCGCGACGCCGGCAACGTCAGAATCGGCTGCACGTCCATCCTTTTGCACTTCTTGAGATTGCCGGTGTTGGTAAACACCTTCTCGCCATTTTCGCCGACGCATTCGAAAATGTCGGACGATTGTGCCAACGCTGTGGTCGATACCAAAGAAATGAAAGCGATAGTTGCGGCGACGCGCTTCACAGGGCGATTCCCTCGGATGCGAGAGGCGCGCAGTGTAAGGCAGGACTTCGCCTTCGAATGTGGCGAGTAAGCCGTCTTGTCGGTGCAGTTCCCGCATTCGTGGGAGGGCGGCGGTGGCCGCCCGGGTCTTTGCGCGCTCTGACGCTATTACGAGCTGTAATACATGTCGAACTCGAGCGGATGCGTGGTCATGCGGAAACGCGTCACCTCGTCCATTTTCAGTGCGATGTAAGCGTCGATCAGGTCGTTGCTGAACACGCCGCCGCGCGTCAGGAACTCGCGATCGTTGTCGAAGTGCTCCAGCGCCTCCTCAAGCGACGCGCATGGATGAGGAATTTTGGCCGCCTCTTCCGGCTCGAGGTCATACAGGTTCTTATCCATGGGCTCGCCCGGATGAATCTTGTTCTGAACGCCGTCGAGGCCGGCCATCAGCATCGCGCTAAAGGCAAGGTACGAGTTCGCGGTCGGATCAGGAAAGCGCACTTCAACTCGCCGGCCCTTCGGATTCGAAACGTACGGAATGCGGCATGCGGCCGACCGATTGCGCGCCGAGTAGGCGAGGTTAATTGGCGCTTCAAAGCCCGGCACCAGCCGCTTGTACGAATTGG
>CAZKNV010000034.1:0-10186 GCA_964554145.1 uncultured Burkholderiaceae bacterium | reverse complement strand
ACCGAGTCGTAAATCTGGCCGGTGGTGAAGTTGTTCACCTTCCGCATCTTGGCGGAGATGAAACGTTCGTAATGGCCAAGGTCGAGATCGGTTTCAGCACCGTCTTCGGTGACAAACACTTCGCCGTGCTGAAACGGCGACATCGTGCCCGGATCGACGTTGATGTAAGGATCCAGCTTGATCAGGGTGACTTTGAGGCCGCGCGATTCGAGGATCGCGGCAAGGGAGGCGGCGGCGATCCCTTTTCCAAGTGAGGAGACCACGCCACCGGTAACGAACACGTACTTGATCATGTTATCTACGCTGCTTGCAACAGCGTCACCGGTAAGGCGGCAGTATACAGAGCGCTTTCAGTCGATCACGACATTACGCGCGGCGAGCGCTCGTCTGGCGCGGTCCGGATAGTCGGTGATGATGCCGTCGACTCCGAGCGCAGCCAGACGCTCGATCTCGACTGCATCGTTGACGGTCCACGGAATGATCTTCAGCTTCAACGCGTGCGCTTCGGCGATATTCTCGGCCGTCACGTTCCGCCAGAACGGGCTCCAGATGCCGCATCCGGCCGCCTTCACCATCCGCGGCAGCGATCCGCCATGGTCGGCACGCTTCACGCCGGCATGCCACGGCGATGCGCCCGATGCATCCGGCGTGACCGTGTTCATGTTCTGCGATTCGATCGTCAAACACGCGGTCGGCAACTCGGGCGCGAGCTTTTTCACTTCACTCAACGTGCGCCAGTCAAACGATTGCACGGTGACGCGCTCGCTCATATCGGCGGCGCGCACCGCATCGACCACTGCGCGCGCATAGCGATCTGGAGCCGGAACTGCATCTCCGCTGGTCGGCGTGATCTTGGTTTCCATGTTGAATCGCACCGGGCTGTCGCCCGGTGAGCGCGCATCACGCGCCAGATCGAACAACTGCGCGAGCGTCGGAATCCGCTCGCCGTCGACCGCCTTTTGCTCGGCCCACTGCGCGGCGTATTTGTGCGCCGGGTTCAAGCGTCCGACGTCGTATTGAGCAAGGTCGTTTACGTTCAGAGAAAAGATCGTTGCGCCATCGTCGCCTAACCAACGACCATCTGCGCCGCGCGTAAGCGCCGCGTGCAAACGCGGCTCGTGCGACAGCACCAGCACGCCGTCGCGCGTAAGTGCGAGGTCAGTCTCCAGCGTGGTTACGCCGATCGCAAGTGCGATCCTGAACGCCGCCAGCGTGTTCTCGGGAGCAAGGCCGCGCGCGCCTCGGTGGCCTTGCAGATCAATCGCTGTTGCGGACGAAGCAATTGCCGTGAGCAATACAAGCGCCACGGCTTTAGTACGCACGCACCACCGTCGGTTTACCAGACGTCCTCTGTAGCTCGATGGTGACCGGTTCACCCGCGCGCTTTTCCAGTCTGGTTTGTTCCGGTACATCCACGTATCGCAGGTGATACGTCGTCGCATGGCTGGCTACGTTGGTTTCGCCGTTTGGAGACTTGCACCAAAAGAGCATTGAAGACTGGCGGCTGAGCTGAAACGAATAGTCGTGCGAACACCCCTCCGGCGATGCTTTCGGCCGATGCACGACTGTGTAGGTGGAGGCCGATGATCTCCGCATCGCGTCGGCCGCCTCTTCGAGTTCGTACGCCGCTCGAGTTGCGGAATCGGTCCACAGGTCAGAGCACCCTGCGAAGAAGTTGAGCGCAAGCCAGGCAAACGCTACCGCGGCAATCACCCACATCCAACGCTTCAATTGAAGTTTCCTCGCTATTTTCGAGTCGCGAAACTATACGACAGAGACAGGCATACCACT
This sequence comes from uncultured Burkholderiaceae bacterium, assembly GCA_964554145.1. Classification (GTDB taxonomy): domain Bacteria; phylum Pseudomonadota; class Gammaproteobacteria; order Burkholderiales; family Burkholderiaceae_F; genus JACCZX01. The sequence goes on along the minus strand of CAZKNV010000034.1, from coordinate 8,395 downwards.
CTGACACCGACATCGACTCTTTCGTCGGTGTGCCGTTCAAGTCGCCTGCGCGGCCGTGCGCTGCAACTCGAATCGAATTTCACCGTGCTCGGTGACGCCGGCATTTGCCCAACCCGCCGTTTCGTAGAAATGTCGCGCGCGCGCGTATTCGATTCGGTTGTCAGCCAGATTCGATCGAGCCCTTGCTGCCAGAGCCAATCGACCATCTTGTCGAGCAGCCGCTGGCCGAAGCCACGCCGCTGAAAGTCAGGAAGTACAAAAAGACCCCAGATATTCCCGGTTTGCGCGTTGCAAATGCCGAGCGCGACGATTCGGCCGCCTACATCGACGACCCAGCCTCGACCCGCTACGTCCAGGTGCTCGACATAGTCGTCTCGCGAAACGCGACCACGGGTCAGCCGGTTTTCGAACACCGACATACGAACGCCATGCATCGCATCGATGTCAGCGCTCGTTGCCTGACGCAGCGTAAATGCCTGATGCGGGAGCTGCTTAACGAAAATGAGCTCGGCGTCATCCTCATCCAGATTTTCGACGCGCCCGCTTCGCTCGAAGCCGGCTCGGACAAACAAGTTTTGCGCGGCGCGATTTGACGTGTTAGCCGAGATGAATAGTTTCTTGCCGCGAGTCGCGGACTCAACTGTTGCCAATAGTCGCGAACCTATCCCCCGGCGCCGGTAAGCCGCATCGACCACGAGCACCGGCACAAACGCATGACCGAAGAAGTCGTCGTTGACGATGACATAGCCGACCGGCTTCTGATCCGCGAAAGCTGCTACGCAATGCCTGGCGGCGACCGCGTCCTGTAGCATCTCCCGGCGCGATGCGTGTTTCTCGGCGTACGAGTCGCAGCGAACCAGGGCGGCAAAATCCTGCGCAGTCGCGGCGCGAACAACAACTCGCTCCGTCATCAACTGTTTCTCAAGCGCCCCTTGATGATCTTCAGCAATTCGCGAAACTCAGGCGCATCGCCTCGCTTGAGCCACTCGAACATGACCATTTCGGTGGTGACAGCCTGAATGTTGTTCGTCCGCAAACGCTCGACCGCTGCGGCGTGATCCGTGGCGCGACGCGAGCCGGTGGCGTCGAGCACGAAGAAGCATTCGTAGTCATGCTCGACCAGCCCGAGCGCCGCCTGCATCGCGCATACGTGCGCCTCCATACCGGCGATCACCGCTTGTTTGCGGCCGAGCGCGTCAAGATTCTTCGTCACATCGGGTTCGTCGGTGCAGCAGAAATGCGTCTTGGAGAGCACATCGCGCGGGTCGGCCAGTGCGGCGATCTCCGATACCGAATGCCCGATGCGATCGGCGCAATGCTCTGTCACTCGAACGGGAATTGCGAGCAGGCGGGCCGCTCGCATTAACGCTGCGCACTTCGCAATGACCTGTGGTCCGCCGTCGACATGCGGCGCAAGTTGTGCCTGCACGTCGACCACCAGAAGGAACGACTGCTCGGCGTGCAGGCGCATGCTTAGTTCGTGGTTCCCGTCTTGCGGAGCGGCAACACCGGACGGACGGAAGGCGCGGGAAGCGGCACCACGACCGGCGCCGACGGCACCTGACATCCTTCCACACAGCAACGTCCCGGCTGCCGGTTGCGCGTGATCCTGCGCACATCGTCCGTCAGCACGCCGCGCTCCAGCAAGCGCTCGACCAGATCCACCTTGTTGCCCAGCGGATAGTTGCGCCAGATTTCCATTTTCATGGCATCCGGCGATCCGCCACCGTGCATCGAGATCACCGAATACCACCCTGCCTGGTACGACGCCGTCAGGTCTTCGACGAAACGCGCGACCTCGATCCGCTTTTCGTACGGGATGTCGGAGCGCGCGGTCAACAGTTCCGATAGGCGGCCCGCCGTGGCCGGGTTGTGATCTTCATCCGGCCCGGGCAAAGTCACGATCAAGCCACCCGATACCTGATGCGCCAACCGATGCATGTCGTAGATCTGTGTCGCCATCAACAGCTTGCCGACGTTGCCGAACACCGCGTCGGGCATCGCGACACCCGAAGGATCGCCGGTGCAATACACGGACGCCGCTACTCCGCACGCATAAAACCCCTCGACGATCTTGATCAGATCGATCATCGCATCGCGCAACCCGTGCGCGCGGTCAAGATCGGCGCCGTTGGCCTCGGTCATCAGCGCGCCGGCGCCGATGAGCAGGTCGCCGAAGCCGGCACGGGCGGCGATGCAGGTCTGGCGGTGATGCGTTGCGTAGCTGTAGGTCAGAAAGCCCGAGTGCTCCCACTCGCCGGCGAGAAACACGCGCTCCCACGGGACGAACACGCGCTCGAAAATGGCGACGCCGGTCGATTGGCCGTAACGCCCGCTGAAAAGCGCCGCTTTCTCACCCGGGCGACCTGCCGGGCGAGCGACGATGATCAGGCCATCGATATCGATCGGCACCGCGCAACAGACGGCGAAGTCCGCGTCGTCCTGCGTCATGTTGCGACAGGGCATCACCAGCAACTCATGCACGTACGGTGCCGCAGTGACGATCGCCTTGACGCCCGAAATCACGATGCCGTCGGCGCGCCGCTCGATGATGTGCACATAGGTATCGAGGTTCGCTTGCTGGTGTGGTCGCAGCGACCGATCCCCCTTGCCGTCGGTCATTGCAATGCCGAGGCTGAGGTCTTCCGAATGAACGCGGTCGACGTACGCATCAAGTCGCGCCGAGTATTCGGTGCCTTTGTCGTCATCGATGCGATGCGCGGCCTGACGCAGCGCCGCCAACCCATCGCCGCCCAGATAGCGCTGCGCGCATCCGGTTTCCTGGCATAACAAGCGCACCGCTTCAAGTTTGTTCAGCAGGTCTTGGCTCGACGTCGGAATCGCATTCATGCGGTTGATCTCGTGCGAGCCGGCACGAGTACGCATCACCGGCGCAAGCTGCTCGCGTAACGCGTAGTCGTAGCTCAAGCCGATCGCATTGACGCCGGGCGCCAGCGATGGTTCGTCGGCCACCGACTCGACTGCTTGCCCGTCGACATAGACGCGCGGGCGCGACCGGCGTAGCGACTCCCGATAATCCTGCGATGACATCAGCATGGGCGATCCTCTACCGAAAAACTGCGCCGAATAGACTGCTTCGCACGATTATGCCGCCATAAACTCTTGGCAATGAACCCGACTTCGGCTTCGCGATTGACGCTGGTCGACGCCCTGCGCGGCTTTGCGGTCGCGCAGATGATCGTCTTTCACTTCATTTACGACCTCAGCTATTTCGGCTGGCTCGAGCTCGTAATGACGCGCGATCAGCCCTGGGTGGCCTGGCGCACCGCGATCGTTACGCAGTTCCTGCTGCTGGTCGGTGTCGGTCTGGTGTTGCGCACTTCGTTCAAGCCGTCGTCGGCTGATTTCTGGAAGCGCTGGGCGCAGATTGCCGCGGCCGCGTTGCTGGTATCGCTGGGTAGTTGGCTGATGTTCGGCCCGCGCGTCATTTACTTCGGAATACTTCACTTCGTTGCAGCGGCGCTGCTGATCGCGCAGCCGTTGCTGCGGCTGGGCGCGTGGAATATCGCGCTCGGCGCACTTTGCATGCTGATCGGTCTCGTTTACGCCAACGAGTTTTTCAACACGCCGCCGGCGACGATCGTCGGCTTCATGACGTTCAAGCCGCGTACCGAAGACTACGTTCCGCTGTTTCCCTGGATTGGCGTGGTATTGATCGGGGCGGGTCTCGCAGCCCTCTGGCAGCGCACGCAGTGGCGCATTCCGGAAGTGTTGATGCCGCTGAACCAGCGTGCACCGCGCTGGCTGCTGTTTCTAGGAACCTGGGCACTGACTGTCTATCTAATGCATCAGCCGATCCTGCTGGGCGCGATGACCTTGGCGCGCAAGCTTGGCCTTTGATCGAGTTACTCCAAGCTACTCGGTGCAAACGACAACCAAGTGCGGCCGCGTGTTCGTTCGGCAACAAAAGTATCTCGCACTACGTTGACCTTGTAGGTGGCAAACATCTTTTCACGCACGTTCGACAGCCGCTCAGGGCGAAAAATGGCGGCATTGATTCCGTTGCAACGGGCGGACTTCACCAGCAAGCCGCTTAGATCCTGCTCATGCAGGATGCGGCCGACCTGGTGCGTGAACGTGTAACTGTCGCGGCGAATCAGGTCCGGAAACTCGGCTTCCTTGCCGCGAAGATCGATCAACAGTGCGTCGCAGCGCACGTCGCATATGCGACGGTCGGTGACGACGATGCGATCGAGCTCGCTGTAGCTGTCGAGCAGAAAACGGCGCCAGTGATGCGCCGTCTCGAACACCGTCGTCTCGATTTCGAGCGCGCCGTACCAGACTCCGTAGAGCGTGCCGTCGGAAAACCGTGTGCTCTGCCAATGTGTCGCATCGAAGCTGTAGCTGATGACGCTGCCGTAGTCGAACGGACGCGTAGCGATCGCGGTGGCAGTGGGAATTCGCTCACTTTCCTCGGCGGCAACCGCGATGGCCCAATCGGCGGGTTCGGACGTCAAGTCGTCGAACAGGTTTTGCGAGCGGCGGATGCCGGGAATGTTTCGAATCAGGTCGCGGTGAAAGTCGGCGTTGGCCGCGAACAACTCGCTCGAGATCATCTCGAAACGACTTGAGATATTCAGTCTAAGTGCTTCTATCCACGCTGAAAGTCGAGATACCGACGCACCGCTAGCAGACCTTCGAATCCACGCTCTGCAATCAAATCGACCGGGCGTGCGCCAAGACGGCGATTGAACTGCGTCATCCAGCTATAGGCGAGATCACGGTCGTACGGGAACAGAATACGCAGTGACTTGTGAATGCCGAGCAGATGACCGGCGCGGTCAAGCAGGTCGCGGCTGTCGGCCAAAGGTTCGCCTTCGCGATAGCGCGCGAGCGTGCTGCGGCTGGCGGTTGACAGTCCGAGCAAGGCGGATTGTTCAGCCGCCGTCAGATTCCAGTGCTCGAGCAGCTTGGTGACCATCGCGGCAAGCCGGCTGCGCGCTTCGCGGCTGCCGACATCGACGACGTCAGTTCTTGGATACTCTCGTTGCGCTAATGCGGCCATGGATGCGATGTTCTGTACGAAATGGTACGCAGAACGTACCAATATAACGAAGTGGAGTCAAGCGGAGCGTTTTGCGGTTCTATTCCGCCTTTCTGATGCCGATCACACCGGGCTCGCGGCGCAGCCATTCCGGCTGCAGCGTGATGTGATCGATCTGGAAGTCGCGCTTCAACACATGTCGCGCTTGATGCAGGATCACCGGCCAGAGTTCGATGTCATCGACCAGCACGTGCGCAGATAACGCCGATTTTCCCGGCACCATCGACCACACGTGCAGGTCGTGCACCGAGACGATGCCGGGCAGCTTGGCGAGCGTCGCACCGACCATGCTGTAATCGACGCCGACGGGCACGCTGTCGAGCAGCACGAACGTCGTTTCCTTCAGCACAGCAAACGTCGAACGCACGATCAGTGCGGCCACCACCAGCGAAAGCAGCGGATCGGCGATCAGCGGCCCGCCAAAGTAGATGATGACGCCGGCAAGAATCGCCGCCACCGACCCCAGCAGATCGCCGAGCACGTGAATGAAGGCCGCGCGGATATTGACGTTGTCTCGCTCGCGGGAAAGCGTCCACGCGACGACGACGTTGACCAGCAGCCCGGCGGCGCCGATGGCGATCACGGCCAGACCTTGTACCGGCACCGGAGAGTTGATCCTGTTAAACGCCTCTATCGCGATCCAGGCAACGACCGCCACCATCATCAGTGCGTTTACGAACGCAGCGATGACTTCGACCCGCGCCAGCCCGAACGAATGCCGCTCGGACACTGGACGACGCGCGATGATGTTGGCGATCAGCGCGAACAGCAGCGCGGCCGAATCGGTTGCCATGTGCCCGGCATCAGCCAGCAACGCGAGCGAACCGGACCACAGGCCGCCGACCAGCTCGATCACCGCAAAGCCGAGTGTCAGCGCGACCGCGACTGTCAGCGTCCGACCGCCGGCGGCGCGCGCGCGATGCGTGTAACTGCTGTCGCCGCGGTGGTGCGAGCTCAGTTCTTCGTGGTCTTGATGATGCGCGGCGTTCACGGTACCTGCCGTGCGGACAATGTGGTCAAGCAGTGGCCATAGTCTGCGCGAATTTGACCGGGCAGCCGGTCTTCGTGCGGACCTCCTCTTGCGATACACCGGACGCAAGTTCCACCGCCTGTAACCCATCATCTGTGACGTCGAACACGCCGAGCTCGGTAATGATGCGGTTGACTACGCCCTTGCCGGTCAGCGGCAATGTGCACTGCTGCAGGATTTTGTGTTCTCCGCTTTTCGCGCTGTGCTCCATCAGCACCACTACACGCTCGACACCACCAACCAGATCCATTGCCCCGCCCATGCCCTTGACCAGCTTGCCCGGAATCATCCAGTTGGCAAGATCACCTTTTTCGCTGACTTGCATCGCACCCAGTATCGCCAGGTTGATGTGACCGCCACGAATCATCGCGAAAGAATCGGCACTCGAGAAATAACTTGAGCCCGGCAGCGCGGTCACCAGCTGCTTGCCCGCGTTGATCAGATCGGCGTCGACTTCTTCTTCAAGCGGAAACGGACCAATGCCAAGTAGCCCGTTTTCCGATTGCAGCATCACATCCATGCCGGACGGGATGTAATTCGCTACCAGGGTCGGCAGACCGATACCAAGGTTCACGTAGAACCCGTCCTGCAACTCCTGCGCTGCGCGCGCGGCCATTTGTTCCCGAGTCCACGGCATCTCAATTCTTCCTTACGGTGCGATTTTCGATGCGTTTTTCGGGCGTGGCATTTAACACCAGCCGCTGCACGAAGATTCCCGGTGTGTGCACGTTGTCCGGATCCAGCGCACCGTTCTCGACGATCTCTTCGACTTCGGCCACAGTGACCTTGCCGCACATCGCGACCACAGGGTTGAAGTTGCGCGCGGTCTTGCGATACACCAGATTGCCCTGCTTGTCCGCCTTCCAGGCTTTAACAAGTGAGAGGTCGGCGCGGATCGAGCGCTCCATCACATACTCTTTGTCGCCCCACACACCGTCGAACAACTGTGTCGGTTTACCTTCGGCAACGATCGTGCCAAAGCCGGTGCGTGCATAGAACGCTGGAATGCCGGCGCCGCCGGCACGCATACGTTCCGCCAACGTCCCCTGCGGCGTGAATTCAAGTTCGAGTTCACCTGATAGATACTGCCGCTCGAATTCCTTGTTCTCGCCGACATACGACGAGATCATCTTGCCGATCTGCCGCGTCGCCAGCAATAAACCCAGCCCGGCGCCGTCGATGCCGGCATTGTTGCTGACGCAGGTGAGTTTCTTGGCGCCACTATCGCGCAATGCAACGATCAGCGCCTCCGGAATGCCGCACAGGCCGAAGCCGCCGACGGCGACGATCTGCCCGTCTTGAACCACATCGGCCAACGCCTTGGCAGCCGAGGGATATACCTTGTTCATCGATTTCTCCGCCTGCTCTCGTGCCAGATTCTAGGTGATCGTTGCGCGCACCGATTCCGGCCACGGTGCTGACTTGCCCGCGGCGTAGTCGTACCAGACGATCACCGTCCGTCCGGTGGCATAAACGACATCGGGCTCGTTCTTCTTTTCGATCTTCAGCGACATCTCGACGCTCGAGCGTCCGATGCGGGTCACGATCTGAGTAACGACCGCAGCGCCCGGATAGGTCATCGCCTTCAGAAAATCGCACGCCGCATGCGCAAGGATCGGAGCTTCACCAACCGGCAGTGTAGGAAATCCGAAGTGCGCGAACCACTGAATACGCGCTTCTTCCATCAATCGGAAGTACATCAAATTGTTCAAGTGGGACATGGCGTCCATGTCACCCCAGCGCAGCGGCACTTCGACGACGAACTCTTTCACGCCACCGACATCCCATCGTCGGCGGCAATGATCGCGCCATTGATGAACTGGGATTCGTCGGCCACCAGCAGCAACAGCACACCATCCAGGTCATCGGCCGTGCCGACTCTCTTGCGTGGCAACAGATCCAGCAGCTTCGCGCCACGCTCGGTTTCCCACACCGCCTCGTTCATCTCGGTGCGGATGTATCCGGGGCAAATCGCGTTAACGTTAATGCCGTAGCGACCCCATTCGACCGCTTGCGAGCGCGTCATGTGAATCACCGCCGCCTTGGTCATGCAATACACGCCAAGCCCTGGCAGCACGCGCGTGCCGGCAATCGATGCAATATTGACAATGCGTCCGCGCAGCCCCTGCTGTTGTTTCGAGCGCGCAATCATTCGCTGCGCCACCGCCTGCGCGACAAAAAAGGCACCCTTGACGTTGGTATCGAACATGAAGTCGTAGTCGACCGGCATCACTTCGGTGAGCCGCTGCGCCGTCGATACGCCGGAGTTGTTGACGAGGATGTCGATCGGACCGACTTCG
>CAZKNV010000033.1:0-10261 GCA_964554145.1 uncultured Burkholderiaceae bacterium | reverse complement strand
GGACTGGCGTCCGATGGCGGCTTGTATGTGCCGGCGTCGTATCCGGCGGTAACAGCTGCCGAACTCGACAAATGGCGCTCGCTTTCATATGCCGATCTGGCAAGTGCGGTCATCGGCAAGTTCGTCGACGACATCTCGCCTGAAGAGCTGACGGCGCTGACACATGCAACGTATACCGCCGAAAACTTCGGCAATGCGCGCGACGACAGCAACGCGAGCCACATCACTCCGCTGCGCTGGCTGCAGCCGGGACTTGCGCTGCTGGAACTTTCCAACGGCCCCACACTGGCGTTCAAGGACATTGCAATGCAGCTACTGGGCGCGCTGTTCGAGCGCGTCCTCGCACAGCGCGGCGAACATCTGAACACGCATCTGAACATCCTCGGAGCAACTTCCGGCGACACCGGCTCGGCGGCAGAATATGCGATGCGCGGCCGCGACCGCATCAGCGTGTTCATGCTGACGCCGAACGGTCGGATGAGTGCATTTCAGCGCGCACAGATGTACTCGCTCGACGACGCCAACATTTTCAACCTCGCGCTCGAGGGTGTGTTTGACGATTGCCAGGACATCGTCAAAGCGATCGCCGGCGACCACGAGTTCAAACAGCGTTACCGGATCGGCAGCGTCAATTCGATCAACTGGGGCAGGGTGGTCGCGCAGATCGTCTATTACTTCAGGGGTTATCTGGCTGCCACGCAGTCGAGCGGGCAGTCAGTGTCGTTCGCCGTGCCATCGGGCAACTTCGGCAATATCCTGTCGGGCTGGGTTGCGAAGCAAATGGGGTTGCCGATCGCGCGCCTGGTGCTCGCGACCAATGAAAACGACGTGCTCGATGAGTTTTTTCGCAGCGGCCGCTATCGGGTGCGCAGCGGCGCGGAAACGCACGCGACCAGCAGCCCTTCGATGGACATCTCGAAAGCTTCTAATTTCGAGCGGTTTATTTTCGACATCATCGACCGCGATGCCGAACTGTTGCGCGAGTTATGGTGGGAGCTCGACACACGCGGCCAGTTTCATCTGGGCGGCACGCCGATCTGGCCGGTTGTCGGCGCCAGCGGGCTGGTGTCGGGTCGCAGCACGCATAGCGACAGAGTGCGCACGATTCGAAGAACTTACGAGCGGCACGGCGTCATCGTCGATCCGCACACTGCCGACGGCATCAAGGTCGCGCTCGAGCACATCGACCGCGACGTGCCGATGATCTGCCTTGAAACTGCGCTGCCCGCCAAGTTTCCGGAAACGATCATCGAAGCGATTGGCCGCGAGCCCGAGCGACCGGTGGCCTACGCCGGTCTCGAGGCACGGCCGCAGCGATTCGAGGCGATGCCGGCAGACGCCGAACGGATCAAGGCGTTTATTGCGCAGCATGCAGGCTGATCGTGAAAGCGATCGGCTTTATCGGTTATTCGAACAGCGGCAAGACGACGCTGATCGAGAAGCTGATTCCCGTATTTCGCACTCAAGGGTTGCGCGTCTCGGCGATCAAGAATGCGCATCACGGGTTCGACATGGATCGGCCCGGCAAGGACTCGTTTCGTTATCGCGATGCGGGGGCAAGGCAGGTGTTGATCGCGACCGCGTCACGCTGGGCGCTGCTGACCGAAACGCCCGCACCCGCAACGCTCGACGAGTTGCTGGGGGAGCTGGCGCCGTGCGATCTGGTGATCGTCGAGGGGTTCAAGAGCGAGGGGAAGATTCCACGGATCGAAGTGAGGCGAACGGCCAACATTGAGCCGCCGATCTTTCCGCACGACGCGAACGTCGTTGCGCTCGCGACCGATCATCCCGTCGACACGACCTTGCCGGTGCTCGACTTGAACAACCCCGATAAAATCGCAGCGTTTATCAGCCATCTGTTGCAATTGCCGGCGCCCCGCGTCTGATCCATTGCTTTCGGTCGAACAAGCACTCGAGAAGCTGCTGTCAGCGGCGCAGCCCGTGGCCGACGTCGAAGCAGTCGAAACGATGGTCGCCACCGGCCGTGTGCTGGCGACCGAGGTCGTGTCGTCGATCGATGTGCCCCCGCTCGACAACTCGCAGATGGACGGTTATGCGGTGCGCACGCTCGATGTGCCGACCGCGCCTACCACGCTGCGCATCAGTCAGCGCGTTGCCGCCGGGCAGGTAGGCGCTGCATTGGAACCGGGAACTGCGGCGCGCATCTTCACCGGCGCGCCGATACCTGCGGGAGCTGATGCGGTCATCATGCAGGAAAAGTGCAACGTCGTTGGCGACAAGGTTACGTTGAACGAACGACCGGCGCGCGGCGAGGCGATTCGGCGCGCCGGCATCGACATCGAGCACGGCCAGACCGTTCTGACGCCGGGCATTCGGTTAGCGCCGCAGCATTGCGCGCTCGCCGCGTCGATCGGCGCTGCAAGGTTGACCGTCTATCGACGCTTGCGCGTTGCGACCTTTTTCACCGGCGACGAGCTGGTGATGCCGGGCGAGCCGCTGCCGCCGGGACGCATCTACAACTCGAATCGCTTCATGTTGCGCGGCCTGCTCGAATCGCTGGGATGCGAGGTCCACGATCTCGGCATCGTGCCGGATGATCTGCAACGGACGCGCGATGCGCTGACAAACGCCGCGGCGCGCGCCGATCTGATCATCTCCTCGGGTGGTGTATCGGTGGGCGAGGAAGATCATGTGAAGCCTGCGGTGCAGGCCGAAGGCACGCTCGATCTCTGGCAGATTGCGATGAAACCCGGCAAGCCGCTGGCATTCGGCCAGGTGCGCGGTGTGCCGTTCATCGGTTTGCCGGGCAATCCGGTGTCGAGCTTCGTGACCTTCGTGCTGTTCGCGCGGCCCTTCATCCTGCAGCGTCAGGGAAGAGTCGAGCCGTTGCGAACCCTTGCACTGCGTGCCGACTTCGACTGGCTGCAGTCAAGCCGCCGTCGGGAGTTCATGCGGGTACGACTGAACGAGCGCAACGGTCTGGATGTGTTCCCCGATCAGAGTTCTGCCGTGCTGACCTCGGTCGCATGGGCAGACGGTTTGATCGACAATCCGGCCGAGAACCCGATACATGCGGGAGACGTAGTGCGCTTTCTGCCTTTGTCCGAGTTGTTGTCATGAAGCTGCGCGTGCTGTATTTCGCCGCGCTGCGCGAGCGCGTTGGTTGCGCTGACGAATCGATCGAAGCGCCGGATACCATCGCAAACGTGGCGCAGCTACGTATGTGGCTCACGCAACGCGGTGACCCATGGTCCGCAGCGTTCGCCGAAACCCGGCGCGTGCGCGCGGCGGTCGATCAAACGATGGTCGATGATCAACACGCATTGCACGACGGTGCTGAAGTCGCATTCTTTCCTCCGGTGACAGGCGGCTGATGAGCGTCCGCGTTCAACACGAAGATTTCGATGCCGGCACCGAGATTGCTCGGCTGCGCGCAGACAATCCTAAGATTGGCGCAGTCGCAAGCTTCATCGGCATCGTGCGTGACTTGAACGAAGGTGCCGCGGTGGGTTCGATCACGCTCGAGCACTATCCCGGGATGACCGAGAAGTCGCTGACGACCATTGCCGAACAAGCGAAGGCGCGCTGGAACCTCTACGACGCCCTGATCGTTCATCGTGTCGGCACTCTGGCGCCGACCGATCAAATCGTATTGGTCGTCACGACCAGTTCGCATCGCGGCGATGCCTTCGCCGCCTGCCAGTTCGTGATGGATTACCTCAAAACCGAAGCGCCGTTCTGGAAGAAGGAAGCCACCGCGGAGGGCGACCGCTGGGTTGACGCGCGCGATAGCGATGATGCTGCGCGCGCTCGCTGGAAGTAACGCATTGAATCGCTAATCGAACGCGATCGAGTAAACGAGATCCAGCGCCGTCGTCGTGCCGGCGCGTCCAATCAACGACAAGCGCCGGCTGATCTGATAATTGAGCGCGACGTAGGTAGCCGCGCCCGAGATCGCCTGTTCGAACGTCAGATACAGATCGTCGTTCAGGCGTTTGCCGATGGCTACGAAATCGCTCGCTGCAGTGGTGCCGGTCGCGCTGCGCAAGGTGCCGGCGACGGTTTCGCGCGGCAGAATTGACGAGCTGTCCTGTCCGGGGCGCAAACTGATTTCGTCAATGCCGAGCGACTGCACCAAGCCGGCGCTCGCGTTGTCGCCCTGGCCTGCAAACAATGCGCTGGCGGCAGCGGAGAGCAGGGCGCGCTCCTGACCGCCATCGCCTGCTCCGCTGGGAGGACGGCCGAGCACCAGCCAGTTCAGCTTCTCCACATCGGTCATCGACGGATCTGAATACAGCCGCACGATCGGTTGCGCCGCAGTGCCGCCGATCGACACACCGACATCGACCGGCAATCCGGTTCGCACCGCGAGGACATTCAGCGCCGGATTTTCTACCGGCCCCTGAAAAGTCAGGATGCCGCGCTGAATCTGCAATCGCTGCCCGTAGCCTTGGTAAGTGCCGCCGCGTGTGCGCACGTTGCCCTCGGCCAGCAACTGGCCGGGCCGCCCTGAGATGTCGAGCGCGCCGTCGAGCCGCGCGTCCAGGCCCGCGCCGCGAATGTAGAAGCGCGTGCCGAGATTGCCGCGAATATCGAGCGTGACATCGACCGCCGCCGCATCGGTCTTGCCGGGTTGCTGTGCGCGCACGACGACCACGTCGTTGGGCAAGGTACGCGCTCCGCGCAGCCGAGAGAAATCGATATAGGCGCCATCGACCTGCAGCTTGGCGTACAACTCCGCGCTCTCGGGCGCGAGCGTGATTCCGCCTTCGCCGCTGACGACCATCCAGCGATCGCGCCGCTGCAACACCGGCAACCGGTCGGCCTGAATACCGACGCTGCCGGTCAGCGTGCGCAGCGCGATTCTTGCCACTGCTCGCAGACGCCCCGGCGTTTCATAACTCACCCCCTCGGCCGCGCGCTTGTCCTCCGGCGCTACGCGCGGCGTACCCGTAAACACGAGCTCGTTGACCACCAGCACGCCGTCTTCAAGACTCGCGTCGAGCGTGCCGTCTTCGAGTCGCAGACCCTGTTCGACGTAAGCAACGCGCAGCCCGCTGGCGCGAATCGGTCCCGAGGCGGTGGGATCGGCAGGCGTTCCCGAGATCGCAGTCTTGATGCTGCCGGAGCCTTCGACTTGAACGCTGTCGCCGATCAGCGGACCCATCCAGCTGAGATCGGGTAGCACGGCATCGACATCGATTCGAAACGGACGATTGCGTGCCAGCTGTATGCCGCCGCTGGTATCGACATAGGCATCGATCACCGCATCGAGTCGGCCGAGCGCCTTGCCGCGCACGTACGCGGTGCCGGTCACGCGATTGTTCAGCACGCTGAGCGCCACGCCGAGGTCGCTGATGCCGACCGGGTTTAACGCGTCGATGCCGCCGTAGATATCGCCACCGGTTCGCTCGACGATCACGACGCCGGTCAGCGTGTCTGCCAGCTCGAGTTCCCAGCGGCCGCGCAATGTCAGTGGCTGGCGATCGCCGGCGTCCGTGCGCACGACACGGCGTGGTGCGCTTGCACGGAGGTCGAGCGCTTGTGGGCGCAAGCCTTCGAAGTGGCCTGAGGTGCGCCAGCGTCCATCCTGCTGTTGCACCTGGACGGCATTGAACTGCGTCGCGCGCGCTTCGAAGCGCGCCGGTCCGAAGCTCAGTGACCCAAGCGCTACCGTCAATGGCGCGGGCTCACTGAGCCGCAGTTCAAGTGGCCGCCCGGTTTCCGCCGCCACGAGCGATCCCCGCCATGCACTTGCTTGCTTCCCGTCCGCGCGCCAGCCGCCACTGGCAATCACTCGCACCGGCTGTTGCGATAGCGTTGTGCCGTTGAGTTCGAGGGTGTGATCGGCAGTCGTGCCGCGGCCGACCAAGGTTGCGCTGGCCAGCGATGCAGCAGGATCCGGCCCGCGATGGCCACTCAACTTCACCGACACCGCGAGTGGCGCATTGGCAGCGGTGCCGCCGGCAATCGAGGCGATTGCGCTGTCGATGGTTTGGCCGTTGGCAAACCTCAGATTGGTGGCTGTGGCATCCAGTTGCAACTGCGGCGCCGCATATTCGCCACTGATACTGCCGCTCGCCGTTACGCCGCCGGATGTCTGCGGCACGATCTCCGACAGCTGCGGTGCGACCAGCTCGAACTTCAACTCGCGTCCCGCACCCAGGCCGCCGCTCGCCGTTAGCCGCGCCGAACGCGAAGAGACGTTGACATCGACGTCGATACGCTGATCCGCCAGCTCGATCGTTGCACGCCCGTCGAGCGGCCGGCCCATCAGCCGGCTGTCCGCCAGCACGAGCTGCGCGCGGCCGACAATCGCCGGCCGAAACCGCGCATCGAGATCGACACTGCCATTTAGCCGCGTGTCGAGGCCCTTCACCAACCGGGCCAGATCGAGATTGTCGAACGTCCCCTTCACGCGCGCGGCGTAGTTGCCGCGTAACTCGACCCGGCCGGCAAGCTCAGCTTGACCATCGGCGAGCCGCAATCGCGCGGTCTCGATATCGAGCACCTGATCGCGCAGTATCAGATTGAAATCCGCGGCGAGCGCGGTGCCCTTAGCGTTGCGCAACGCTCCCACGTTGTCTGTGCGCAGCGTTCCCACAAATCGCTGCACCTGATTAACCAGCGAATAGTCGAGCGTGCCGTCGATGCGTGTTGGTGCGGCGCTCGAGTGGATGCTCGATGCGTCGATACCCGACAACGTTAACTTGGCGTTAACGCCATCGGCCTGCGACCATGTCAGCCCACCGCTGGCTGCGCCGCGAATGCCTTCGACGCGCTGCAGATCCAGGGTTAACGTATCGGCCGACCATGTCAGCGAGCCGCGCGCAGATCGCACCGGCACCCGCTGCTTGTCGATCGGACCGGCACCCAGATTTTCGATCGAAAATGGCCCCGCGAGACTGAATCCCGGCGCGGTGGACACCGGCTTCAGATCGACGCTGCCGCGAAGCTGCATCACCGGCACGTCGGCGATCCACGCTGCCGGGTTGAAGTGCGCGATGTCTGCGCTCAGTTGCGCTAAGGGTACTGGCGCGAACGGCGTGAAGCGCGCGCTGCCCGTAACGCGCGCATCCTGTCCGTCTGCGTTTATTTCAACGAACGCATCCAGCAATGTGCCGCTCGCGCGGGCATGGGCACTCACCTCGTGCTCGCGCAATGTCGAGACGACCTTGGCTTCCGCCTGCAATCCAAACGGCGCGCGCGCGTCGATGCGGCCGTTTAATGTCACGCGACTTGGGCCATATTGCAGCGCGCCGCGCTCGATGACGATTTCATCTGCATTGATGTGGGCGCTGGCTGCGATGCTGCCGATGATCGTGGGACTGCCGCCACGCTCCCCGAACTGCAGTTCGCCGATCGTCAGGTTGCGCACTCGCAGGTCCACGGGAAATGCGAGCGAGGCCGGCGGTGCAGCAGGTTCGCCGCTGGGCACCCAGTCGATCGACACCGTGCGCGCGGCGACCCGCTCGAAATCCAACGCGCGCTGGCGCCATCGCAATTCGTATGGCTCGACCGCGATGTCGGTGGCCTGCATTGACCACGTCGGTCCAGTCAGCGACAAGGTGCCCGCGGTGAATCCATCACGCAGCGAACCCGACACATCGCGCACAACAAGCGATGTGTTCAGGCTCGAATTCAGCAGCACTACGAAACGCAACCCGCTGCTCGTTGTATACATCCACCAGATTGCGGCCGCACTCGCGACGATGATCAGCATCGCACCGACAAAAATTCCGACGACCAGGGTCCTCCAGCTCGAGCGCCGGCGAGACGGTGATTCGTTCATTGCGAAAACGTAGTCGTATTAGCCATTAGCCGCCGGTCCCGTTAGAACGCGATCGCGACTGAAAAGTGCAACCGAAACTGTCGCTCACGCTCACCGTACGCAACGTCGACAGCGAGCGGACCGGCCACTGTGCGCCAGCGCACGCCGAGGCCGACACCGACGGCAGGATCAAGGTCCTTGAACGAGTCTGCGGCATCGCCGACATCGACGAAACCGGCAATACCCCAATTGCCGCCCCAGCGTTCGAGCCAGTGCACGTACTCGGCCGAAGCCAGCGCCAGCGCGCGCCCTCCCACCGTGGCGCCACCGCGCTTGACGCCGAGGCTCTCGTAGTCGTAGCCGCGCACCGTCGTCGAGCCGCCGGTGCGAAACAGAAAGCGCGTCGGTACGACGTCGGCCGTTTCGACTTCAACCGCGCCGAGTTCGCCGCGCAAAATCAGCACGTCGCGTTGGCCGATCGGGACGTATTGCGAGATTCGGCTGTAGCCGCGCACGAACGCTTTATCGACATCGGCGCCGCTTGCACCCACCGTGCCTTCGAGTTCGATCACGTTGCCCCGACGCGGATTGATGATCTCGTCGACATCGCGCCGGATCCACGTGTACGTGGTCGACACGGTGTCGAGTTCGATCAATGGGTCAAGCGGCGTCTTGCGCTCTTCATGTTCGAAATTGACGCCCAATCGGGTTTCGATATGGCGCGCCGCTCGCGCGCCACGCAACTGCGCCCGGGTGGCGCCGACGCTCCAGCGCTTGACCTCCAGGTCTTCGACATCCGAGTCCTCGACTAATGCGCCGACACCGTCGCGCGCACCATTGGGCTTTGGCGGCAGCAGCAGATCGACGTAACCAAAGCCGCCGTTCTGATCGATACGAGCGCCGGTTTGCAACGCATACGGGCGTCCGAAGGTCAGCGTCTGCCGATACGCCAGCTCGAGGTGCGCGCCCGTATTCGAGGAGACCCCTACGCCGGCGCTCACTCTCTTGGTGCGAGATTCGCGCAACTGCAGGCGCAATGGCGCGTTGTCCGGATGAGCCGGGTCCAGTTGCAGCGATGCCAGTACCGATGAAAAATACGGAGTGTCTTCGAGCGCCTGCTGAAATTCGATCAGCTTCGCGCGGTCGTACCGCTCACCGACGCGAAACGGGTTGTAGCGCTGGACCAGATTCGGGTCATAGCGCGTCAGGCCGGTAATCTGCAGCTCACCGACGGTGTACGCAGGGCCGCTGTCGATCTCGACGCTGAGCGCCGCGGTCGCTTCTTCAGCGTTCACCTTGGCAATCGAATCGACCAGCCGTGCGCCGGCGAAATCTCTCGCCTGCACCGCGGCCAGCAATTGCGTCTTTGCTGTTTCCCATTGCGGTGAGCGAAATGGGACGCCGACCGGCAATGGCCAGGCCGCTCGCAACGATGCGGCGCGATCCTGAAAGCGCGGTTCACTGAGCGCGCCGGCAAACTTCAGATCAATCGAGCCGACATTCGTTCTGCGCCCGAGTTCGACGATCAATCGATAGCGTGCACCGCCGGCTGCCGGCGACGTGACCGGCTCGAAGCGCAGCATCGGCTCGAAGTAACCTTCGGTCGCCAATACTTCGAGCACCGCGCGCTCGGCGCGGCGTAGTTCGCGCTCCTCGTCGGCCTCGTCGGCTTCGGGCCCGATCGTGAAGCGTGTTAGTGCCTGATCGACCAGGCCGGCCAGCGGCGACGGTAGCGATGTGCCGGACGTAACGATCGGTTGCGTGGGTTGCGCCGATGCGGCCAGCGGCCAAGCGAGGTGGATGGCCAGGATGGCGGCCGAAAGAGGGCGGTACACAATATGAGCAACGTGGGTCGGCGATGCTAGCAAAGGGTGTGCGAGTCCAGCGCCCGTTACCTTGATTTGGTTGACGCGGACCCAAAATAAGCGCGAGCGAGCCAATTCATCCAATAATCGAACATGCGACTCGACAAACTCACTACCAAATTTCAGGAAGCGCTGGCCGATGCGCAATCGATCGCTGTCGGCCATGACAACGCGTACATCGATCCATCGCACGTGCTGCTGGCAATGCTGCGACAGGGCGATGCCGGCACGCGATCGCTGCTGCAACGAGCGGGCGTCAATGTCGCCGCACTGACGCAGGCGCTCGACGGCTTGGTCAAGCGCTTGCCGCAAGTGCAGGGCGGCGATGGCCAGGTGCAGATCGGCCGCGAGCTGAATGCGCTGCTGAACGCCACCGACAAGGAAGCTCAGCGGCGTGGCGACAGCTTCATCGCCAGCGAGATGTTCCTGCTTGCTGTGGCGGAAGACAAGAACGAGCTCGGGCGGCTTGCGCGCGAGCATGGATTGTCGAAGAAATCACTCGAAGCGGCGATCGATGCAGTGCGCGGCGGCGCTCAAGTCGATAGCGCCGAAGCCGAAGGCCAGCGCGAAGCGCTCGACAAGTACACGATCGACCTGACCGAGCGCGCGCAGCAGGGCAAGCTCGACCCGGTGATCGGGCGCGACGACGAGATTCGCCGCACGA
>CAZKNV010000032.1:0-10317 GCA_964554145.1 uncultured Burkholderiaceae bacterium | reverse complement strand
CTGCAGTTCGTTCTGACGATCGCCGTGCTGCTCGGAACGCTGCTGGCATTCGCGCCGGCCGGCATGCCCTGGGTGGCGTGCGCTGTGCCGCTCGGCTTTGCGCAGTTGATCTTCCTGTTGTCGCGCAATCTGCCGTTGCGCGACATCACGATTCTGTCCTGGGCACTGACCTTGATCGGCGCGGCGACGGGTTTCGTTCTGCTGCGCAAGGCACTGTCGAACAACGTGGCAATGCGCACGCGCGCCAATACTTCGGCGCGCGCGCAGGAGCAAGCCAACGCCGAACTCAATCGCAACCGCGAGCAGTTGCGCATGGCGCTGGACGCGATCGATGCCGGCGTGGCGGACACCAATGTGCTGACCGGCGAGCGATCGTTCTCGCCACGCTATGTCGAGATTCTCGGTTACTCCGATCGAGAGTCGTTCATGCAGTCTTATCGCTTCTCGGAATCGCTGCATCCGGATGATCGCGATCGCGTACGCGCCGCGCGTCGCCGGCATATCGAGCACGGCGCCGCATTGCGCGAGGAATGCCGAATGCAGCGCGCCGACGGCAACTACATCTGGGTCATTTTGCGTGGCGAATCGGTACGCGGCAGCGACGGCCGCACGACGCGGCTCGTATTTTCGATTGTCGATGACACCGAGCGCCGAGTCGCACAGTACAAGCTGACTGAAAGCGAGCGCCGCTATCGGGCGCTGGTCGAGGCGTCGCCGTCGCTGATTTGGATCTGCGACCGCAACGCCCGCTTGACCTTTGTCTCCGATCGCGCGTGCCGCGATCTGTACGGCTATGAGCCGCGCGAAATGATCGGCCGCTTCGTGTGGGAATTCAACGCACCGGAGTTCACGCGCCGTGAATTCCTGCGCCGCTTTTCACCGGTAATGCATGGCCGGCCGGTGTTCGACATGGAAGCGGTCCAGCGCACCAAGCGTACCGAACCGCTGTACGTGAACATCAGTGCGCTGCCGATGCTTAACGATGCCGGCGCGATCGAATCGGTCACCGGCATCTGCAGCGATATTACCGGGTTGAAGCAGCGTGAGCGCGAGCTGAACATCGCGCTGCGCAACCAGCAAGCGGTGTTCGACGCTGCGGGCGAGGGGATCGCGTTCGTGCGGCGGGGACGGATTGAAGGACCGAACGGTGCGCTCGCGCGCATGCTCGGAGTCTCGCGCGAAGCACTGATCGGCCAGCCGGTGGCGGAGATCCTTGCCAATCGTGACGACTGGGAAACGATCGAACACGGCACCAGCGCGGCCGGCGTCAAAGGTGACGCAGCGATTCACGAAGTGATGCTGCGCGCGCAGGACGGCCGCACGATCTGGTGCCAGCTGACTTCGCGCCAGGCGGGCGAAGCGAACTCGCGCATCCTGGTGCTGACCGATATTTCTGCGTTGAAAAAGCGCGAAGAGATTGCGTGGCATCAGGCCAACCACGACGAGCTCACGGGATTGCCGAATCGCCGGCTGCTGGTCGAGCATGCGCGCCGCCTGTTGTCGGTGGCGCTGCGGCAAAGGCGCATGGCGGCCGTCCTGGTGCTCGATCTCGACGGCTTCAAGGAGATCAACGATCTGTTCGGACACGCGTACGGTGATGCATTGTTGCGGCGCGTTGCGCAACGCCTGTCAAGCGTCCTGCGCGATTATGACGTCGTCGCGCGCACCGGCGGTGACGAGTTCGTGGTGCTGCTGCCCGAAATCGACGAGCCGTCGATTTCCGTCGTAGTGGCCGAAAAGCTGATCGCCGCTGCCAGCGAGAACGTCGATGTACCGGGTCGCACGGTACGCATGCACGCGAGCGTCGGCATTGCGCTTTTCCCCGCTGATGGCCATGACTTCGACACACTGCTCTCCTCGGCCGACAATGCGATGTACGCGGCGAAGGCGGCTGGCAAGAACGGCTATCAGTTCGCTGAACGCGGCGCGGTCGTTACCGTCCCCACTGCGTCGTCGAAAGACCGGGTGCGGTTGCAGTAACCGCCGCCGCTTCATCCTTCCGGATTAGCGTGACGCCCAATGGCGGGGTGTGCCGACGGCCGGCAATTGCTGACCCTGGCGCCTCACCGCTAGCATGTCGGTCCACTCAAGTCGCGACGATCGCGCAGCACACCTATGCAGTCGAGCGGAGCACAAACCGATACGCACGGCGCCTTGCGCAAGTCCGCGCCCGGCGAGTTTGACCTGCGCGTTGCGTTTGCAGCCGAGCGGCGACTGCTGCCGGCGCTGTTGCTGGTGGGTTTGGTGGCGGCGTTTGCTTCGATGCGTGCCGGCGCCAATGCGCTCGCACTTGCCTGGCTGGCGCTGTACGGTATCAATGCGGCGCTTCGCTTTCTGATTGCCACCGAGTACGCAACGGCGCGCGGCGCGGTGTTGGCGGAAACGCGTGGCGGGCAAATCTATCTGGCGACGGCGATTGCCGACGTTGTGCTGTGGGCGCTGATGCTCGCGCTGGTGCCGAAGCCTGCGGTGTTTCTCGCCGGCCCGGGGGCCTATGCAGCAGCCGGCGCAGTCCTGCTGGCAGCGCTGAGCTACGGCGGCTGGCCGCGCATCTGGACTTTTTACGTCTTTGCATGGGTCGGAGTGTTTGCGATCGGCGCACTGCGCGTTCAGGGCGAGATGCCGACGTTCGTAGGCGGCTTTCCACTGTGGCTGCTGGCCGCGTGGTGGATCGGCCGCCAGCAGCCGATGGCACGCCACGTCAATCGTCAGGCGCAGCAGACGATGGCCAGCAATCTGACGCGCTTCGGATGGCAAGCCGCGATTCACGCAATGCCGACACCGGTGATCGTCGTTCGCAGCGATCGCGTGATCGAAGTCAATCGCTCGGCATGCGAGTTCATCGGTCGCGGCGAGCGTGCGATCGTCGGCAATCTGGTCGCCGAATGCCTGATCGCCGATCCGCCCGACGCGCTCGATCCGGTGAAGAATCCGTCGAAGTCCAGTGTCGCGGTCGAGATCAAGCCCGCCGGCCGCACATTCGACGGCCAGCTATGGAACGGCCGCGTGCGTTTTATGGAACCGGGCCGCGAGTCATCGGTGATCGTCATCGCGCTCACCAAGGCAGCGCACGAGCCGTTCGGTCCTACGCGATTGCTCGAGGACGCGCGCCGCTTTGCCGAGTGGTTGGGCGGCATGCAGGGACTGCCGTGGTACCGCGACGAGCGCGGGCAACTGGTGCTGCCGCGCGAGTTTCCGCCGCCGGCCGATCGCCTGCTGGCGAGCGACCCGACCGGCTTTCCGCTCGGTTATTTGCTGAACGAGTCCGAGCGCTCGCGCATCAACGGCATCTACAAGGAATTCCTGCGCGCGGGCGCGGTGTTTGACGAGCGCATGAGCCTGCGCGATGCCGGCGGTGTCGCCCGCTCGGTGCGCGTGATGTGCGTAACGCGTCCGCCGATCGGCAATGCAATCGCGCCGGTGGTCGGAACGATTGCAGCGGCGAAAAGTGCTCCCGAGCGTCCGGTCGAAGCCACTGCCGATCTGCTGGCGCGTTTGCCGGTGCTGGTCTGGCTGGTCGATGCACAAGGTCGAGTGGTGCACGCGCAAAGCCCCGACCCGCGTCGCTGGGGACTCAAGACCGAAACGCGGCTGCGCCCAAAGTGGGACGAGGCGTTCGAGTTCAAAACCGAATCACGCGCGGCCATTTTGAACGCACTGCAAAAGTCGCTCGCAGGCACGCCGGTCTTCGATGTCGTCAACGCGCGCACCAGCCGCTCAGGCGGACGTTTGGCTTTGCGCAGCCACTTCGTGCCTTATACAAGCCATGACCCGAGCAAACAGCTGCAGGCGGTGCTGGTGCTCGACACGATCGCATCGCATACCGAACTGATCGAGCTCGATCGCTTGAAGCGCAGCAAGTCGCAGTACAAATCGCTGGTCGAAGCGTCCGCCAATCTGATCTGGGCGTGCAACGATCAATTCATCGTGACGTTCGTCAGCCGGCGCGCGACGCGCGAGATTTACGGCTACGAAACGCGCGAATTACTCGGCCGCTCGATCGAAGTATTGCTGCCGACCGATATCGACCAGCCCGCCGTCGGC
This sequence comes from uncultured Burkholderiaceae bacterium, assembly GCA_964554145.1. Classification (GTDB taxonomy): domain Bacteria; phylum Pseudomonadota; class Gammaproteobacteria; order Burkholderiales; family Burkholderiaceae_F; genus JACCZX01. The sequence goes on along the minus strand of CAZKNV010000032.1, from coordinate 6,273 downwards.
GCCGCGTTCGAGGCGCTGCGCGAAGGCAAGCCGATTCGAGATCTCGAAGCGGTGCAGATGACGCAGGGCGGGCGGCGCCTGATCGTATCGATCAGCGCGGCGCCGCTGCGGCGCCCCGATGGTACGTTTGCCGGCGCGATCGGCATGAATGCGGATCTAACGGCTTTGAAGTCGCGCGAGCGGCGCTTGTCGGAAGCTTTGCGCGTCGAGCGCACAGTGCTCGACGCGGCGGGCCAGGCGATCGCGGTGGTCAAACTCGGCACCGTGCAACGCTGTAATGATGCGTTCCTGCGGTTGATCGGCCTGCCGCCGGACGAGCTGGCGCATACGCAGGTGACCGATTGCCTGCTTGAGCCCGATGATTGGCGCGACGTCACCGAGGCCGCGGAAGAAGCCAGCACGCGCGATCAAGCCGTCGTGCGTGAATTGCGCGTGCAGCGCGGAGCGAAACTCGGGCGCGCGATGGGATCGGGCGAGGGCGCTGCGTGGTGCCAGGTCACCGCGCGCTCGATCGCGCCGGGAGAATTCGTGCTGGTCATCGCCGACATCGACACGCTGAAGCAGCGCGAAGCCAATGCGCTGCACGAAGCGCAGCACGATGAACTCACCGGGTTGCCGAACCGCCGTCTGCTGGCCGAGCGTGCTGCCGCCGCGCTTGCCACCTCAGAGTTGCGCCATGTCAGCTGCGCGGTGCTGGCGGTCGATCTCGATGGTTTCAAGGACATCAACGATCAATACGGCCATGAAGTCGGCGATCTGATGCTGCGTGAAATTGCAGTGCGACTGACGCGCGTGATGCGGCCGCAAGATACCGTCGCGCGCCGCGGTGGCGATGAATTTGCAGTCCTCGCGCCGGATGTCGGTGCGCGGCTCGAAGTGGAAAAAATTTCGCTGCGATTGTTGCAGGCGATCTCGCAGCCGGTCGTGTTGCCCGGCGAGGCGAACGGCGAAGCGTCGAGCACTCTGCCGCCGCTGACGGTATCGGCCAGCATCGGCGTTGCGCTCGCGCCGGAGCAGGGCCGCGATCTCGAGCGCCTGCTGCAGCTGGCCGATCTCGCCATGTATGACGCCAAGCTGAAAGGCAAGAATCGCTTCGCGTTCGCGCACGGCGTCGGGCTGCCGAACAACGTCACACCGCTGGTGCCGCGCGCAACGCGCAACGCATAGTCGCCGCCTTACGCAAGTTCGAGTCGTCGGCGAAGCCGACGCCTACACTTTCGACGCATGCTTACCATTCGTCGCAGCGATGAACGCGGCTATGCCGATCACGGCTGGCTGCAGACATTTCACAGCTTCTCCTTTGCCGACTATCACGACCCGTACCACATGGGCTTCGGGCCGCTGCGCGTCATCAACGAAGATCGCATCGCGCCGGAAAAGGGTTTCGGCACGCACGGCCATCGCGACATGGAAATCGTCACCTATGTTCTGGATGGCGAGCTGGCGCACAAGGACAGCATCGGCCATGGTGCCGCGGCAGTGATCCGGCCCGGCGATGTGCAACGGATGAGCGCCGGCACCGGAGTGCGCCATTCGGAGTTCAATCAATCGAAGCAGACCACGCACTTGCTGCAGATCTGGATCGAGCCGAACGTGCGCAACATCGAGCCGAGTTATGAGGAAAAGCGCTTTGACGCGGACGCAAAGCGTGGGCGCTTGCGCTTAGTGGCGTCGCCCGATGGCGCCGATGGTTCGGTAACGATTCATCAGGATGCCCGCATGTATGTCGGCACGTTTACCGGCGACGAAAGCGCTGCGCTGGATCTTCAGGCAGGCCGCCGTGCATACGTGCATGTGGCGCGCGGCGAGATTGAGGTCAACGGAACGCGGCTGGTGACCGGCGATGCGGCCAAGCTGACGGATGCGGATAACATCCGCCTCGCCAATGGCCACGAGGCCGAGATCCTCGTGTTCGATCTGCCCTGAACGCGATACTTGTTGACGGAGCTAATAATGAACTCAATGACCAACGTCTTCGCCCTGATCGGCCGCATCCTGCTAGCTGCGCTCTTCCTGCATTCCGGATTCGGCAAGATCGGCGGCTTTCAGGGCCTGATCGGGACGGTGGCATCCAAGGGCTTTCCGATGCCGGAGTTTTTTGCGGCGGTAACCATTGCGCTGGAGTTGGTGGCCGGATTAATGTTGGTGGTCGGCTGGAAAGTGCGCTGGGCTGCACTGGCGTTAGTGGCGTTCACCTTGCTGCTCAGCTTCCTGTTCCATAATTTCTGGGCAATGCCGGAAGCGCAAGTAGCAATGCAGCGGATTCAGTTCCTGAAGAACATGGGCATGATCGGCGGCCTGCTGTACGTCGCCGCATTCGGCGCAGGACGCTTCAGCGTCGACAAGCGCTAGCGGGTCAGGCCAGCACGCGTTTTAAGAACGCGGCGACATCGCGAATCTCCTGCTCGTTGACCGAGTGCGGCATCGGGTACTGATGCCACTCGACGGCATAGCCCGCCGCCTTTAGCGCATCGCGCGACGCGGCGCCGCGCGCCAGCGGCACGATCGGATCCGAGGTGCCGTGCGCCATGAAGATCGGCACTGCAGCGCTGGTGCCGACTCTCTCTTTTGCGAAGCTATCTGCCAGCGGCAGATAGCAAGATAACGCGATGATTGCGGCCAGCGGCTCGGATTGCCGTAAGCCGGTCTGCAACGCAATGGCGCCGCCCTGCGAAAAACCTGCAAGCACGATCCGCGATCGGGCCATATCGCGCTCCACTTCACGCGCAATCAACGCTTCGACCTGCTGCTGCGATGCGCGTATTCCCTTTTCGTCTTCGCGACCAACCAGGTCTGTGCCGACAATGTCGTACCACGCCCGCATTACGGCGCCGCCGTTGATCGTCACCGGCATCGTCGCCGCGTGCGGAAACACATAACGTGCCGCCGGCGCACCGAGCGCCTGCAACTCGCGCACGACCGGCACGAAGTCGTACCCGTCGGCGCCGAGGCCGTGCAGCCAGATGACGGCAACTGTCGGATTGTTTCCGCTTGTTAGTTCGACACAATCAAGAATCAACGGACGCTTCCTTCAAAATTTAACTAACTGGCCGCAGCGCAGACTTGGGGCGAAAAGCTCTCACCACCGCGTCATTCGTTTCCACGTACGGCCCGCGAATCAGATCGATGCAGTACGGCACGGCCGCAAAGATGCCGTGCACCTTGTGCGCGCCTTCCGGTGTCTTCAGGCCCTCCAGCGTTTCTGCAATCGCCTTCGGCTGGCCCGGCAGGTTCAGGATCAGCGCCGCATGATCTGCAGTTTCACGCAGCACGCCGACTTGCCGCGACAAAATCGCGGTCGGGACGAACTCCAGCGAGATGCGGCGCATCTGTTCGCCGAAGCCGGGCATCTCGCGCGTCGCGACTGCCAGCGTGGCCTCCGGCGTCACGTCGCGCCGCGCCGGGCCGGTGCCACCGGTGGTCAACACCAGATCGCAACCCACTTCGTCGACCAGCTCGAGCAACGTCTGCTCGATCGTCGATCGATCGTCGGCGATCAGACGCTGATGCGTTTGAAACGGCGTCTTCAGCGCGCGCGCAAACCATTCCTGCAAGCCCGGTAGACCCTGATCGACATAAATACCCTGCGACGCTCGATCCGAGATCGACACGAGCCCGACGATCAGCTCGTTCGCGAATGCACGTTTAGCCTTCATCGCCTTGCACCTTGTTGCGCAATTCGCTTTCCAGGGTCTGATGTAAATGGCGATAAAGCTCGCGTGCGTGCCTGGGTGCCTGTTGCAACTCGCGTTCGCGGCGCGCCGTGCGGATCGACGTACGCAGCCATTGCACGTCGGCGTCCGGATGTTCGGCGATGAATGCAGTCAGCGCATGGTCGTCGTCAAGCAGACGGTCGCGCCACGTTTCTGCACGATGCATCAAGGACACGGCTGCGCGCGATTCTCCGGTGACTCGTTCGAGCGCACTACGGATTGCATCGGCATCGACCTGCCGCATCAGCTTGCCGAGATACTGCATATGCCGCCGCCGCGCTTCATGGCTGGTGACCCGATGCGCGAAATCGACCGCTTCGCGCAGTTCATCCGGCAGATCGAGCCGCGCAAATTGATCGCGATTCAACTCGACCAGCTGCTCGCCGAGCCTCTGCAGCGCCTGCATCTGCCTTTTTAGCTCGCTTTTGCTCGGGCGCTCGCCGTTGTCCGCAATCGCAGCGTCGATAGGTTGCGGTTTCATCGTTGTTTATCATACCGACGTGACCTCATTTTCCCTCTCCGATGAGCGCCTGCGCGAGCTTGCGCTGGACGCTTTGCAACATGCGCGATCGCTCGGCGCAACCGACGCTGCGTGCGAAGTCAGCGAATCGACCGGACTATCGGTATCGGTGCGCAAGAAGAAGGTCGAAACGATCGAGCGCACGCGCGACAAGGGTCTGGGAGTCACGGTCTATATCGGCCAGCGCCGCGGCAATGCATCGACTTCGGACTTCGCGCCGCCGGCGCTGCAGCAAGCCGTTGAAGCGGCATACAACATTGCGCGCTTCACTGCCGAGGACAGCGCTGCCGGCCTGCCCGATCCCGATACGTTGCAGCGTGCGCCGCGCGATCTCGATCTGTTTCACCCATGGTCGATCGATACTAATCAAGCGATCAAGCTCGCGCAGCGCTGCGAGGCAGCGGCATTTGCCGTCAGCCCGCAGATCGTGAACTCCGAAGGCGCCAACGTTTACACGTCGTCCGGGCATTTCGTGCTGGCAAACACGCAGCAGTTCGTAGGCGGCTACGCTTACTCGCGCCATTCGGTTTCGGTGGCGCCGATTGCGCGGGGCGAGCGTGGCATGCAACGCGACGACTGGTATTCGTCGTCGCGCATTCCCGACGAGCTGGCATCGCCGGAAGTGGTCGGCGACTATGCCGCGCGGCGCGCTTTATCGCGCTTGTCGGCGCGACAGTTAAAGACAACGCAATGCCCCGTGCTGTTCGAAGCTCCGCTTGCATGCGGACTGCTGGGCAATTTCGTGCAGGCCGCCAGCGGCGGGGCACTTTACCGAAATGCATCGTTCCTGGTCGATTCGCTCGGCAAGAAAGTTTTCGCCGATCACATCACGTTGCATGAAGATCCATACCTGCCGCAGGGACCGGGATCGAGCCCGTTCGACGAAGAAGGCGTGCGCGGAATCAAGCGCGATGTCGTCGCCGCGGGAGTATTAAACGGCTATTTTCTGTCGAGCTATTCGGCGCGCAAGCTCGGCATGCAGTCGACCGGTAATTCCGGCGGTTCGTACAACCTGGAAATCAGATCGAGCGCCACGCGGCGGGGCGACGATCTGCCCGGCATGCTGCGCCGGCTTGGCACCGGCCTGCTGGTGATCGACCTGATCGGCCAGGGTGTCAACTACGTGAGCGGCGATTACTCGCGTGGCGCCAGCGGTTTCTGGGTGGAAAACGGCGAGATTCGCTACCCGGTCGAGGAAATCACAGTCGCCGGCAACCTGCGCGACATGTTTCGCAACATCATTGCGGTCGGCAACGACCAGGTCATCCGCGGCAGCAAGATCAGCGGCTCGTTGTTGATCGATGGCATGACGGTCGGCGGTGCGTAGCCGATGGTTTGACCGGGCTTGCGCGCCGCAAGACCGCGATTACACTCGCGCGCAGAGTGCGGAAGGGGCGGCCGGCGCGTATTGCCAGTAGGCGGTTGCATCCGGGCGGCCGCCTCGCTTTGGACCCGATTTTACGACAGGAGACAACAATGCAACGTCGTTCGTTTTTAAAGAACGCGACTGCCGGCGCGGCGGTCGCAACGATCGCCGCACCGGCGGTCGTCAACGCGCAAGCTCAGGTTCGGTGGCGGATGGCGTCGAGCTTTCCCAAGGCGCTCGATACGATCTACGGCGCTTCCGAGGTGTTTTCGAAGCAGGTGTCGGCTGCGACAGGCGGCCGTTTTCAGATCAGCGTGCATGCGGCCGGCGAACTGATGCCGGCCTTTGGCGTAGTCGACGGCGTGCAGCAGGCCACGGTCGAATGCGCGCATACGGCGCCTTACTACTTCTTCGGCAAGGACGAAGCGTTCGCGCTGGATTGCGCAATCCCGTTCGGGTTGAACTCGCGCCAGATGACTGCCTGGATGTACGACGGCAACGGCATGAAGCTGTTCCGGGATTTTTACCGCGCCTACAACATCGTCAATTTTCCGATGGGTAATACTGGCGCGCAAATGGGCGGCTGGTATCGCAAGGAGATCAAGTCGGTTGCCGACATCAAGGGGCTGAAGATGCGCATCGGCGGCTTCGGCGGCAAGGTGCTCGAGCGTATC
>CAZKNV010000031.1:0-10318 GCA_964554145.1 uncultured Burkholderiaceae bacterium | reverse complement strand
CTCGACGACGTGTATTACGGCTGCGCCAACCAGGCCGGCGAGGACAATCGCAACGTCGCGCGCATGGCGGTGCTGCTGGCCGGTTTACCGACCGCCGTTCCTGCTGCGACGATCAACCGCTTGTGCGGCTCCAGCATGGACGCCGTCGGAATCTGCGCCCGCGCGATCCGGGCCGGTGAAACCGAGCTGATGATTGCCGGCGGCGTCGAGGGCATGTCGCGCGCACCGTTCGTGATGCCGAAGGCAGACTCGGCATTTTCACGCAGCAACGCGGTGTTCGACACCACACTTGGCTGGCGCTTCGTGAACGCGCAGATGAAGGCGCAGTACGGCATCGACTCGATGCCGGAAACGGCCGAAAACGTCGCCACCGATTTCGGCGTGGCGCGTGCCGATCAGGATGCGTTCGCATTGCGTTCGCAGCAGCGTTACTCCGCTGCGGACGCGGACGAGTTTTTCGACGAAGAGATCGTTCCCGTCACGATTCCCGGCAGGAAGGGCGAAACGGTCGTCAGCACGGACGAACATCCGCGCGAAACGACGCTGGATGCGCTTGCGAAATTGAAGGGTGTCGTACGGCCGGACGGCACTGTGACCGCCGGCAACGCTTCGGGCATTAACGACGGCGCAGTGGCGCTGTTGATTGCCGGCGAGCATGCTGCCAGCAAGTACGGATTGAATCCGATTGCGCGGCTGCGCGGCATTGCAACGGCGGGCGTGCCGCCGCGCATCATGGGAATCGGTCCGGCGCCGGCGACGCAAAAGCTGCTCGAGCGTCACAAGCTGAAGATTGCTGACATTGATGTGATCGAACTGAATGAAGCGTTCGCGGCACAGGCGCTGGCGGTGACACGGCAACTCGGGCTGCCTGATGATGCACCGCATGTGAACCCGAACGGTGGCGCCATTGCACTGGGTCATCCGCTCGGCGCCTCGGGCGCTCGTATCGCGCTGACCGCCGCGCGCCAGCTTCAGGCGACCGGCGGGCGCTATGCACTGGCAACGATGTGCATCGGGGTAGGGCAGGGTATCGCCCTGCTTGTTGAACGGGTTTGAATTTGGTTTGATGTACACCTGCAGTCGTTACCAAACAAGAGGAGACAAATGAAAGCCATCAGCTTGATCGCGGCACTTGCCGCCGTACTCGGCACGAGCACCGTGCTTGCACAGGACATCAAGGTCGGTGTCACGCTGTCGGCCACCGGTCCGGCGGCGTCGCTTGGCATTCCGGAACGCAATACGTTCCCGCTGCTGCCGCAAACCATCGCCGGTCGCAAGGTGAGCTACATCGTGCTCGATGATGCGTCGGATACAACGACCGCAGTTCGCAACTCGCGCAAGCTGATCAGCGAAGACAATGTCGACGTGCTGGTCGGTTCGACGGTCACGCCGAACTCGCTGGCGATGATCGATGTGGCCGCCGAAAGCCAAACGCCAATGATCTCGATGGCCGCATCGAGCCGCATCGTCGAGCCTGTCGATGACAAACGTCGCTGGGTATTCAAAACGCCGCAGAACGATCAGCAAATGGCGCTGGTGATCATCGGCCACATGCTGGGGCAGGGCATCAAGACAGTCGGCTTTATCGGATTTGCCGATGCGTATGGCGAAGGCTGGTGGACCCAGTTTTCGAAACTTGCCGAAACGCGCGGCATAAAGGTCGCCGGCAACGAGCGTTATCAGCGCAACGACACATCGGTCACCGGGCAGGTGCTGAAGCTGATCAGCACGCAACCTGACGCGATTCTGATCGCAGGCTCAGGCACGCCGGCCGCCTTGCCGCAGAAAGCGCTAAAGGAGCGTGGCTATGCGGGCAAGATTTATCAGACGCATGGTGTGGCCAACAATGACTTCCTGCGGGTGTGCGGCAAGGATTGCGAAGGCACATACTTGCCTGCGGGTCCGGTGCTGGTGACCGAACAATTGCCGAACGATCATCCGGTAAAGAAGAGTGCGACAGCCTACGTGACGGCGTACGAAGGCGCACAGGGCAAGGGCAGCGTATCGACGTTCGGCGCGCACGCGTGGGACGTGGGCGTGCTGCTGCAGCAGGCAGTTCCAGTTGCCCTAAAGAAGGGAAAACCGGGCACCAAGGAATTCCGAGTCGCGCTGCGCGATGCGCTCGAAGGCGTCAAGAACGCCGCCGGCGCGCACGGCATCTTCAACATGAGCCCAAGCGATCACCTCGGCCTTGACCAGCGCGCGGCGGTGATGATTCAGATACGCGACGGCAAGTGGGTGATGCAGAAGTAGGATCAGCTCCGTTCCGTCTCGGCGCGCATCACTTCCTGTATCGCCGCCTCAAGCGCGGCGAGTTCCGCATCGCTCAGCTCGGAAAATTGCGGGCGCTTGCTTGCCGAGAGCCGCCCGCCGTTTTGCATGGACAGCCGCACAAGGAGCGACGCGCGACGATCGGGCATGTCGACGATCTCACGCACCGCCGTGAGCGCACGATCGAAAACGGCGACGAAGCCGAGCTCCTCCTTGAGGTCACGACGCACCGTGTCAGCGACGCGGTCGTACAGGTATTCGGCGAATACAGTGGCGTCGAAGTAACGGTATAGATCGGCGGTGTCGTTCTCGACGACGATCTGCTGGTTCGCAGTCCAATGCCTTTGGATAAAGGCGAGCAGCGGTCGTGAGAAGGTTTCGAGCACTTCGTCGTAGCTGCGCCGATCCCGCAAGATCGCTGCCGAGACTGGGAAGATGACGCCGGGGGGGCTGTAGCCGCGCTTGACGAGGACATGGTGCATCAGAAAGCGGTGAATGCGCCCGTTTCCATCCTCGAACGGGTGGACGAAGACGAAGGCGAAGGCTAGGACTGCCGCCGCGACCACGGCGTCGATACCGCCAGCGACGACCCGCTGCGCCAACGCCATCCAGGCGTTCATCAGTCCGGGCACGTCCTCGGGTCGCGGACAGATAAAGTGTGCTTCCTCACGATAGCCGCCGATGGTTTCGCCCACAAAGTTCTGAAATGAGCGCCAATCCGTTGCGGCATAGCGGGGATCGACGATGTCTCCCTGCAGGCGGATGAGCGCGCCCTTGTCCGTTGGATCGAAACTGGGCGCCGCCTTCAGGGCGGCGACGAACCGGTCGGTGCGCGTGGCGCTCGGGGTCTCACCCTCGATGGCGAAAGACGATCGCGTTTCCTTCGTATAGAGATAGTTAATCGCCCGGGCCAGGATCAGCGGGTCGTAGCTCTCGGTGAGCTTGCGCGCTTCCTCGTCCACTCGCAGTCCCATCTGCTGCATCAGCCTGGGCGTGCGCCGCACGGTCGGGCACAGGTCGCGTCCACCGAGCAAGTTGTCGGCGACGCGGTGACGCGGGGAGTTGCGACGGTCGGCGACGATGTGCCTGGCGGGATCGAGTGCTTCCACGTAATTGCCGGTTCGCACTCCCTCGAGGTCCAGAGTTCGCCCGGTGAAGGTTTCGTAGAAGAACCAGGCGCGCCTGCTGAAGGTGCCCGTGGGCTCCTGCCGTACCCATGTCTCCAGCTCGGCCGGGTCGGTCGCTTTTAGAGCCGCAACCAGGACGCCGAGATCGGCGGGCTCGTGGCGCAGCGCGAAGCGAAGATTTGATACGACCGTTCCCTCTGTTGCATAGGGCCGGGGGTAGAGTTCGATGATCCGTGCACCGTGTACCTCGGTCCGCCGCGCTCCAGCGACCAGGAAGCTCTCCACCGCCGGCGCAGGAACTGCCAGGCCCATTTCGCGTCGGAGCCACGCTTGACCTATTGGACTTAATTCCTCATTAACTGCAGGGCGGGGCATCCAGAATCGATTACGCCGATATAACGACGATTAGAATACGCCAAATTCATCCAAAATAGATTACAAAATCGGCTCCGCCATTAGTCGCTGGATTGGCATCCAGAATCAATTACGTTCGTATATAGGGCGTTAGATCCACTGAATAGCTCGTAGAAACAGTTACAGCGGTGCCTGTACCACGCACCGCTCGAGCCTGTAGCGCGCTCGCAGCCGTGCAGCGACGCACGCGTCTGCGCTACAACGTCCTCAAAAACGCCACTAGATCGGACTTCTCTTCTACGGTCAAACCCATGCTGAAGCGCGTGTCGTAGAACTCGACAGCCTCGTTCAAGTCCTTCGCAAACCCGTTGTGGAAATACGGCGCACGCCCGGCCAGTCCACGCAGAATCGGGCCTTTGAAGCGCGCGATATCGCTCCATTTGCCGGTGATCAGCGCGCGCCCGGGATCGGTGGTCTGCACGGTCTGGCCGCTCGTCTTGTTGCGCAGCGTGTAAAGCGGCATGTCGGGCGTACGCCGCGCCGCGTCGGCCAGGCCGATGTCGAGCGGCAGCGGGACCGAATGATTTCCCACATTCGGAGAGTTATGACACGTCGTGCACGTGCCGGGAATCGTCGCAATGTTCAGATCATCGTTCAGCCCGCTCACACCGCGAATCTCGATCGGCTTGGCGTTGAACAGCGCTTGCCCGCGCGCGATGGCGCGCCGCGCCGCCGCCACGCGCTCGCGCTGCTGCGGGTCCGCAAAGCTCGCGTCCTGTCCCGGATCCGTCCACGCGTTGTATGCCGTCATTCCGGTTGGCGTGAACGGCACGCGCGTTCGGTAATCCCCGTCCAGCGTGTCATTGATGCCGAAATAAAAGGTTTCGCCTGACAGCGCAACCGGACCGCCGCGCACGCCTTGCGCCGTCAGATGGCCGGCACGCCGGTCGAACACTTGCGCGGTGAACAGCCCCGTCTGAAAGTCGATGATCGCCTTGCGCTGCTCGGCGGTGAGCGGTTGCGTCGCTTCAGCGTGAGTAACGGTGGCGCTATTGGACTGGCTGTCCAGACTGAAGTGCAGCGACGCAAAACAGTTGGTCGTGCCGAACGTGCAATCGAGCGACTTCGCATCCTTGAACGTCTCGCGCCCGTCCCACATCACGGTGCTCAGGAATTCGATGTTCGCGGTGGGCAGCGGTCGCCGAAACAAAGACAACTCCTTTTCGCTGGCAAAGCCGTACGGATCGTCGACCGCGACCAACTCGAATTCCGCGCCTGCCGGAACACCGATGCCGACCCGGATCAGTCCCTTCTCGAGCAGCATGCTGTAAGCGCTGCGGCGGGCCTCGACCGTCGAAACATCTGCCAGCGGCGAGTTCGATCCGTCGACAAGACGAAAAATCGGATCGGTACCTTGCGTTTTCTCGAAGCGATCCTGCACCCCGCGCGGCGAGATGCTCCAGCCTTCTCCCTGAATATGACAACTGGAGCAGCTGCGTCCATTGATACCCAGGCTCTGAAAAAACGGCCCGGTGCGGTCGATGACGCCGGCCTTGCTGAAGGTGGCGGCAAAGCCGCTGTCATTGACCGTCGGCACAAGGTTCGGCAGCGCGGTATGGCCACCGGCCGGCGCGAACGCGGTGTCCGCGAACGCGGCGGCTGTTTGCTCCAGCGCAGGATCGGTCAGCGATGCGTCCGCTGAAGGAGCTGCGACCGGATCGTCCGACGAGGAGCCACCGCAGGCTGTAAGAACAAGGGATGCTTGCCGCCACCGCGATCGCGTTGCGCATTGTCGTTCCTCCGAAATAATGTCGGTCGGAACAGTAGGTCGTCGTGACTGAAACCGGCCATGCATGTTCTGCACGCTTGCTGCCGAAGATTCACGAGGCTCGCACTCTCTGTTTACGTCACCCAAGCTCTGTTTCGTTCCTCGCACTCTCTAAAAAACGGTGATGTACGGATCTGTCGGTACTTCTCAATAAGTACCGACACTATGTAACAGATGACGATGCAGGCGCCGTTCGATGTGTGGATCGCGCCCGTAAACTTCCGCGCCATGAATTTCGACATCGCGCTGCTGCTCGCTCAGGACGGCATTACCAACGGCGCGATCTATGCGCTGCTCGCGCTCGCGCTGGTGCTCGCATTCTCGGTCACGCGCGTGATCTTCATTCCCCAGGGCGAATTTGTTGCGTACGGCGCGCTGACACTGGTGGCCCTGCAGGTGGGCAGGCTGCCCGGCACGGCGAGCCTGCTGATCCTTGCCGGTGGCCTCGTCGCGTGTGTGGAACTGATCGCAGCAGCGCGCAAGCGGCGCTGGCAACGTGTGCCGTCGATGCTCGCCTGGAACGTTGTCTATCCGGTAGCGCTGTTCGGACTGCTGAAATTCGTACCGATGCAAGGCTGGCCGATGGTGGCACAGATCGCGGTCGCACTGGCGATCATCGTGCCGCTCGGGCCGATGGTGTACCGCCTTGCGTATCAACCGCTGGCCGACGCATCGGTGCTGATGCTGCTGATCGTGTCGGTCGCGGTGCACGTGGTTCTGGTGGGGTTGGGTTTGTTGGTCTTTGGTGCGGAGGGTTCGCGCACGCCGGCATTTTCAAGCGGCACCGTCAGCCTCGGAACGCTGACTGCGAGCGCGCAGTCGCTGTGGGTGATCGGATGCTCGGCGCTGCTGATTGTCTTGTTCAGCGTGCTGTTCGATCGCACGGTGTATGGCAAGGCGCTGCGCGCGACGGCGATCAATCGTCTCGGCGCTCGGCTGATGGGAATTCCGGCCGAGTTCGCCGGCAAGCTGTCGTTTTTCCTGTGCGCGTTAATTGGCGCAGTGTGCGGCATCCTGATCGCACCGATCACGACGATCTATTACGACACCGGTTTTCTGATCGGGCTTAAGGGTTTCGTCGCCGCGATTATCGGCGGCCTGGCGAGTTATCCGATCGCCGCGCTCGGCGCGTTGCTGGTCGGATTGATCGAATCGTTTTCATCGTTCTGGGCCAGCGCATACAAGGAAGTGATCGTGTTCACGTTGATCATTCCGGTGCTGCTGTGGCGCTCGCTGCGAACGCACCACGTGGAAGACGACGAATGAGGCTGCCGCTGAAATCGACCTGGCTGTCTGTTGCATTCGTTGCCTGCCTCGCGCTGGCACCGCTCGTCCTATCCGAGTTTTCGATCACGCTGCTTAACTACATCGGGCTTGCTTCGCTGGTCACGCTCGGGCTCGTGCTGCTGACCGGCGTCGGCGGGCTGACCTCATTCGGGCAGGCGGCGTTCGTCGGGATCGGCGCCTACACGACCGCTGTATTGACCACCTCGACCGCGCTGCCGGGCGGGTTAAGTGGGCTCGCTGCATCGCCGTGGTTCACGCTGATCGCGGGGCTGCTGTTGACGATCGCGGTCGCGGCGGCGCTCGGCGCGATTACGTTGCGGCTGTCCGGACACTATCTGCCTTTGGGCACGATCGCCTGGGGCATCAGTCTGTATTTTCTGTTCGGCACCTCGGAGATGCTGGGCGGGCATACGGGGCGCGGCGGTTTGCCTCCCATTTCGGTATTCGGCATCGCGCTGGAAGATGGCCGCGCGATTTTCTATCTGATCTGGGCCTTCGTGCTGGCCGCGGTGCTGACCACGCGCAACCTACTGGATTCGCGCGAGGGCCGAGCGATCCGCGCACTCAAGGGCGGGCGCGTGATGGCCGAGTCAATGGGCGTGAACACCTGGGCGTCGCGCATGGTGGTGTTTGTGCTGGCGGCGATGATGGCGAGTGCATCGGGCTGGCTGTATGCGCACCTGCAGCGGTTTGTAAATCCGACGCCGTTTTCGTTGCACGCGGGCATCGATTATCTGTTCATGGCGGTCGTGGGCGGCGCGGCTTACGTGTGGGGCGCACTGGTCGGAGCGTCGGTCCTAACGGTGTCCAACCAGTGGTTGCGCGACTGGCTGCCGCAAATCGTCGGCCAGGCCGGCAACTTTGAAACGATCGTGTTCGGCGTGTTGATGATCGTGATCCTGCAGCGCGCACCGGATGGACTATGGCCTGCGATCACGAAGTGGATCGCGCTGCGCGAGCCGCGCCGATCGATTGACGCGCAGCCATCTTCGCTGGCGCGCGCAGCGGCAGCGCGCAGCGGCGAGATGCTGCTCGACGTGCAGGGTGTCAGCAAACGCTTCGGCGGGCTGATCGCGGTCGATCAAATGAATCTGACCGTGCGCGCCGGCGAGATCGTTGCGTTGATCGGCCCGAACGGCGCCGGCAAGACCACGGTGTTCAACGTCGCATCGGGTGTGCTCGACGCCACGTCGGGCTCGATCGTCTTTCGCGGTCGAAATATCGTCGCGACAGCGTCGCGCAACATCGCGAAAATGGGCTTGAGCCGCACGTTTCAGCACGTGCGGCTGTTGCCGCAGATGAGCGTGATCGACAACGTCGCGATCGGCGCGCATCGGCGGGAGTACCCGGGGCTGTTGGCCGGCGTGGTGGCCGGCGCCTGGCGGCTCGATGGTCGTAAAGAATCGAAACTGCTAAGCGAGGCCGAACGGCAAATCGAACGAGTCGGCCTGGCCGAGCACCTGTCAGACGCGGCCGGTTCATTGCCACTGGGCAAGCAACGCACGCTCGAAATCGCGCGCGCGCTGGCCTCCGATCCGGTGCTGCTGCTGCTCGATGAACCTGCCGCCGGCCTGCGGTACCTGGAAAAGCAATCGCTCGCGGAACTGCTGCGCAAGCTGCGCGACGAAGGGCTGGGGATTCTGCTGGTCGAGCACGACATGGACTTTGTGATGGGACTCGCGGGACGCGTCTACGTCATGGATTTCGGCCAGAAGATTGCCGAAGGAACACCCGCGCAAGTGCAGAGCGATCCGCGTGTGATCGAGGCTTATCTGGGTGGCGTCGATGAGAAGGATGCGGCGTGACCGACCAGGACATCCTCGAAGTTCGTGACTTGTCGGTCGCATACGGCAAAGTTGCTGCTGTTGCCAACTCCAGCCTGACGGTGGGCAAGGGCCAAATCGTGACGGTGATCGGCCCCAATGGCGCAGGCAAGACGACTTTGCTCGCGGCGATCATCGGAGCGCTACCTGCGAACGGCAGCGCGCGCGGCTCGATCGGCTTTGCATCCGAGTCGGTCGATGCCGCCGATGTATCGATCGAGAGCATGGTGGCGCGCGGCATGACCCTGGTGCCCGAAAGGCGTGAGCTGTTCGGTGAGATGAGCGTCGCCGACAATCTGCTGCTCGGCGCGTTTCAGCGTTACCGCTCGGGCCAGCGCGATCATCCGCAAACGATGGACGAAGTGTTCAAACTTTTTCCGCGCCTGCGCGATCGACGCACGCAACTGGCCGGCACGTTGTCCGGCGGCGAGCGCCAGATGCTCGCGGTCGGCCGTGCATTGATGGCCAAACCGAAGCTGTTGATGCTCGATGAGCCATCGCTCGGCCTGGCGCCGCTGATCGTGCGCGAGATCTTCCACATCATCGTCGAACTGAAGCGGCGCGGCGTCGCGATTTTGCTGGTCGAACAGAACGCGCGCGCTGCGCTGCAGACCGCCGACTACGCGTATGTACTCGAAACCGGCGAGATTGCGCTGCAAGGCCCGGCGCGCAAACTCGCCAATGATCCGCGCGTGATCGAGAGTTATCTGGGACTGGGCGGTCGCGTCGTCGGCTAAGCAGGCGGGAACGGTATCCGCTACGATGCATCTGCGTTGGGGGTACTGCGTTCTGAGGCGCGGTTGAGATAGTCCCCGGAACCTGATCCGGTTAATACCGGCGGAGGAAAACGATGAATGCCAATCCGAAGTTTATTGCCGCGACCGCGCACGTCGATGAGGCAGCCGTTCAGCCGCTGCCTAAATCGCGCAAGATATTCATAAAAGGCTCGCGGCCGGACATCCGTGTGCCGATGCGCGAGATTGCGCAAAGCGAGACGTCTGCTTCGTTCGGCGCCGAAGCGAATCCGCCGATCACCGTGTACGACACCTCCGGTCCGTACACCGATCCCGCAGTCAAGGTCGACATCCGCTCGGGCCTGGCGCCACTGCGTTCGGCGTGGATCGGCGAGCGCGCCGACGTGACCGAACTCGACGGTCCGACGTCGCGCTTCGGCGTCGATCGGTTGAACGATCCGAAGCTCGCCGAGCTGCGTTTCAATCTGCATCGAAAGCCACGGCGCGCGAAGGACGGTACGAACGTGACGCAGATGCACTACGCGCGCCGCGGAATCGTCACGCCGGAAATGGAGTTCATTGCGATTCGTGAGAATCAGCAGCTCGAAGGTCACGCCGAGGTGGTGCGCCGCCAGCATCCGGGCCAATCGTTCGGCGCTCAGCTACCGCAGACAATTACGCCCGAGTTCGTGCGCGATGAGGTCGCGCGTGGCCGCGCCATCATTCCGGCCAATATCAATCACCCGGAAACCGAGCCGATGATCATCGGCCGCAATTTCCTGGTGAAGATCAACGCGAATATAGGCAACTCAGCGGTGACATCGTCAATCGGCGAGGAAGTCGAAAAGATGACGTGGGCGATTCGCTGGGGCGGGGACACGGTGATGGATCTGT
>CAZKNV010000030.1:0-10544 GCA_964554145.1 uncultured Burkholderiaceae bacterium | reverse complement strand
TAGTCGTCGTTCAACAGAACCACTTGATAAATGGGCGGTGGCTTGACGCGAGAAGCCTGCTTCTCAACGACGGTGCCTTCGCCCAACCGTTCACTCATCTGGCCGCATTCTATGCAAATCGACCATCCAACACGGGATACAAAAAGCGTACCAATCATACGGTAAATCGGTACGCATCCCGTCGAATCAACCGTGTACAAACCGCGAATTGTTGAGGGAGACGCACCTGCTTCGAAGCGATGTGTTGACGCGACTTCAGCGAAGCTTCAACGTCGGATCCTCCTGGGCTTCTATCGCGTCTGCCTGGCTGCTCTAACCGATTCGACTCGGTTTGGGATGACAGGTTGCGCAAAAACCTGCCGTTGGCATCCGTAGCAGTCAGACAAATGTTGTGCGCGGCGCTATTGACCGCCGCAAGATTTACTCGAACAATCGCGGCGTCTGCGCCCGGCGGACTTGGCCGGGGCAGGCGGCACCAACGAGAATCGTTCGGTGAGGTGACGGGTGGGCGGACTGGGACCAGCGCGCAAGCGCAATGAGCCCGTGCTGCTTTGTATTTGTCGTGGAGGGGTGAGGGTTATGTCGAGTGGAACAGTGAAGTGGTTCAATGACGCCAAGGGCTTCGGATTTATTACGCCGGACGATGGAGGTGAGGATCTGTTCGCTCACTTCTCTGCCATCAATATGGACGGCTTCAAGACGCTCAAAGAGGGGCAGAAAGTGAATTTTGAAGTGGTGCAAGGCCCGAAAGGCAAGCAGGCGTCGAACATTACGAGCGGCGGCTGATCGAGCTGTTGCAGCCCGCCGCAGCGGGTTGCTTGCTGCAGTTGTACCAAGGCAGGCGCCGGGCCGCCCCAAGCCTGCCCTTCTAACTAATCGGTCCGAGTGCACGCCTGCCCCAGCAGGCAGTAAGCCGGGGTGCGACGGCGCCGTCGCGTACACGAGGACTGCTCACATCTTGTCGATCATTACCTGACCGAATCCGGAGCAGCTGACCTGCGTTGCGCCCGGCATCAGGCGTGCGAAGTCGTAGGTGACGTGCTTGCTCAGGATGGCTTTCCCCATCGACGCGATGATCAGATCGGCGGCTTCGCTCCACCCCATGTGCCGCAACATCATTTCCGCCGACAGGATTTCGGAGCCCGGATTCACGTAGTCCTTGCCGGCGTATTTCGGCGCCGTGCCATGTGTCGCCTCGAACATCGCCACTGTGTCCGACATGTTGGCGCCCGGGGCGATGCCGATACCGCCCACCTGCGCCGCGAGTGCATCCGAAATGTAGTCGCCGTTTAAATTCATCGTCGCGATCACATCGTATTCGGCCGGGCGCAACAGTATCTGCTGCAAAAATGCATCGGCGATCACGTCCTTGACGACAATGTCGCCATGCGGTGCCTTGATTTCCATCCACGGCCCGCCGTCAAGCAACTGCGCGTTGAATTCCTTTTGCGCCAGCGCGTAGCCCCATTTGGCAAACGCACCCTCCGTGTACTTCATGATGTTCCCTTTGTGCACCAGGGTCACGCTCTTGCGCTGGTTGTCGATCGCATACTGAATTGCCCGGCGCACCAGCCGCTCGGTGCCTTCGCTCGATACGGGCTTGATACCGATGCCCGAGGTCGCCGGGAAACGGATCTTCTTGACTCCCATTTCACGCTGCAGGAACTCGATAAGCTTTTTGGCCTTCTCACTGCCCGCTTCATATTCGATGCCGGCGTAAATGTCTTCCGAGTTTTCGCGGAAGATCACCATGTCGGTTTTCTCCGGCTCCTTGACCGGACTCGGCACACCCTTGAAGTAGCGCACCGGGCGCAAGCACACGTACAGATCGAGCTCCTGGCGCAGCGCGACATTGATCGAGCGAATGCCGCCGCCGACCGGCGTCGTCAACGGCCCCTTGATCGAAACGACGTACTCCCGCAACACCGCCAGCGTTTCGTCGGGCAGCCAAACGTCGGGACCGTACACCTTGGTCGCTTTTTCGCCAGCGAAAACTTCCATCCAGACGATTTTTCTCCTGTCGCCATACGCCTTGGCGACTGCCGCGTCGACGACCTTGATCATGACCGGGGTGATGTCGACTCCAGTGCCATCGCCCTCGATGTACGGAACAATCGGCTGGTCGGGAACGCTTAACGTGTAGTTGTTGTTAACGGTGATCTTCTGCCCGATAGTGGGCACCGAGATGTGCTCGTACATCGCGTTCTCCAGCGTGGTTATCTTGGTAATTGAACGCGGCGAGTTTACCGATGCGCACGTCAACCGACGCGCGATCAGGCGGCGTTCCTGTCTGTTGACGGTACAGTTGCGGCCGCGATATTCCGCCTAAGCTCAATATGCAACGAGTAATTGCCGTTTTCCTGTGTGCTTTTCTCGCACCAGGCCCGCTGCTGGCACAACAAGCGCCTCAGGCGCCGCTGCGCACGACCAAATTAACCAGCGGCATTCATGTCATCACCGCCGAGGTGGCGGCGACACCGCAGTCGCGCATGATCGGCCTGATGATGCGCGAGGCGTTAAAGCCCAATCACGGCATGGTGTTCGTGTTTGAAGACAAATCGCAGCATTGTTTCTGGATGCGCAATACGCTGCTTCCACTCTCGATCGCCTTCATCGACGATGATGGCACGATCGTCAATATCGCCGATATGGCACCGAAGAGCGAAGCGTCAACCTGCCCGCAGCGCCCGGTGCGCTACGCACTCGAAATGGATCAAGGCTGGTTTGCCAAGCGCGGCGTGACGGCCGGAAAAAAAATCAGCGGACTGCCACCGCGCTGACCGAATTCTCGTAGTTGCTCAGAGCGAAGTTCCAGTTAACAAGGTTTTTCAGAAACGCTTCGACAAACTTCGGCCGCTCATTTCGATGGTCGATGTAATACGCGTGTTCCCACACGTCGAGCGTTAACAGCGGCTCATCGCCCGTCGTCAACGGGTTGTCTGCATCGTCGGTATTGACGATATCAATGCCGTCTGGTTTGTTGACCACCCAGGTCCACCCCGAGCCGAAGTTGCTAACGGCGCTCTTTGAGAACGCGTCTTTGAACTCCGCGTACGAACCCCACTTGTCGCTGATCGCCTCAGCCAGCGCGCCGGTTGGCTTGCCGCCTCCGCCCGGTGCCATGCAACTCCAGAAGAACGTGTGGTTCCACGTCTGGGCGGCATTGTTGAACAAAGGGCCCGACGAGCCGCGAATGATCTGCTCGAGTGGAGCGTCCTCGAACTCGGTACCTTTGATCAGATTGTTGAGTTCTTTGACATAGGCTCGATGATGCTTGCCGTAATGGAACTCCAGTGTTTCCTTCGACATGGCGGGTTCGAGCGCGCCCATTGCATAAGGCAGCGGAGGCAGTTTGTGTTCCATGAGATCCTCAATCGTTATGCGTGCTGGTGGAGATCGCTAGCAAGCCCTGCACCCGCCCGCAAACGGAAACGGGGCCACGCGGCCCCGTTTCCTTCAACTTATTCGCCGCCTAGAAAACTGCGCCGCCCCGATTTTGCTGAATGACCATCATATAGAGCATCGGAATCGAGAACATCGTATTGAAGCGCGACGTCAACATCGCCAGACGGGCCGCCTTGGTCTTTTCCTCGGGCGCGACCTGCACGATGCCTAGCGCTTTTTTCTGGTTCGGCCAGATGATGAACCAGACGTTGAACGCCATGATGAGCGCGAGCCACATACCGATGCCGATTGCGACAAATGGCGCCTGCAGCAGCAGCGCTCGCGCTAAATAGCCCATCATCCAGGCGAGCAATACACCGGTGACCACGGTCGCCAGCGCGCCCCAGCGGAACCAGAACAGCGCGGTCGGCGCGATCACCTTCCCGATCGCCGGCTTCTGCTCGTCCGGGATCTTCGGCATCGACGGAATCTGCACAAAGTTGAAATACCACAACAGTCCGATCCACATCACGCCAGATAAAACGTGCAACCAGCGCATGAAGAACGTGGCCCAGGCGTGATCGACGCGAACGGGGGCGCCGGTGACTCCCACCACGATCGCCACCAACACGATCAAGACAACGATACCGGCCGTGACTGTGCGTCCCAGCGATTGAAAAATAGCTCCCATGGTGCCTCCTCGCTTGCTTATTCGCTCGGTTATTCGCTTAGTTTCTCGAACGTGCAGCAATCTAGCATGCGTAACCATGCGACGATGCTTACCGCCGCAGCCGTTCGACGCGCGTGCTTGCGCCGCCCTGCGCGAATTCAATCTCCAACGTCTGACCGATACCGATACGCTCTGAATCGCGCACGAGCGCGCCGCTTGCATCGCGCACCACGCTAAAGCCGCGCGCCAGAATGTGCTCCGGGTCGAGATGTGCGAGCGCCGCAATTCCGGTTTCGACGCGCGTCTGTTCGCGCTGAAGTCGCGCGCTCATCGCGGACCGCCGCGCCGCCATCAGCGCCTCGACGCGCACGGAAGCGACGCTTGCACCGGGACGTGCGACCAGCAACCGCTGGACGGAAAACCCGATTCGACCGCGCGCATGCATCAGCGCTTCGACCAGTGCGCTGCCGTTGCGCAAACGCAACTCTTCGAGTCGTGCCCCCTGCGCCCGCCACGGCGCGCGTCGTGCCGCCAGTATCCGCTCTGCGTAGTCGATTCGTTGCTGAACCCTTTCGAGCGAGCGTCGCAGTGCGCGCGAAAGCGCAGTCTGCTGCGCACCGATGGTCGCTGCTAGCGCCGCCGCCGCCGGCGCCACGAGTTCGGCTGCCGCAGTCGGCGTCGGCGCGCGCAGATCGGCTGCAAAGTCGGCGATCGTGATGTCGCTTTCGTGTCCCACGCCGACAACGACCGGAACCGCGCACGCGACGATCGCGCGTGCGACGATCTCTTCGTTGAACGCCCACAAGTCTTCGATCGAACCGCCGCCGCGCACCAGCACCACCAGATCGACCGCGTCCGATTCAGCGCGCGCCGACACACGCTCGAGCATCGCAGCGATTTGCGCACCGGCACCGGCGCCTTGCACCGAAACCGGATAGATGATCACACCGACATACGGCGCTCGGCGGCACAATGTCGTGACCACGTCGGCGAGCGCCGCGGCACGTATCGATGTGACCACGGCAACTCGCCGCGGTATGGCGGGTAAAGCTCGTTTGCGCTCGCCGGCGAACAACCCCTCGCTCGCAAGTCGGGCTTTTAGCCTGACAAACTCCTCGAACAGCCGCCCCTGACCGGTGCGCCGCATGAATTCGACACTCAGCTGAAACTCGCCGCGCGCTTCGTACAGCGTGACGATCGCGTTGACTTCGACGTCGTCGCCGTCGCGCGGCGTCCAGTCGAGCAGCTGGTTGCGCGCGCGAAACATCACGCATCGGACCTGTGCCTGGTCGTCCTTCAATGCGAAGTACCAATGGCCACTGGCGGCGCGCGTCAGGTTTGCTAATTCGCCGCGAACCCGCACCAATGGGAAACTTCGCTCGAGCAGGCCCGCAACCGCGCCGTTTAACGCGGAAACCGTCAGCGCGGGCCGCGCCATTGCTGCATCGGAGCTTTCAAAGTCAAGCGTCATGCGGGTTTGCGAGCAAAAACTGTCCACATAACAAGGCGCGCTGCGGATCGCGCTGATGCGTGAGCGTCGTTGTAATCATGTTTAAGTTAACGTGTTGAAAATCAAAGCTTTAAAACACTGCCTAACGGCTGTGCAAGCCGTACAAACCAAAATTGCAACAAGGGCTTAGGCTGCTCGGCCACTACTTCTTCACATACTTGTCCACAGCAATTGTGGAAACTTGCCGCGCAGTGCATGCGTCTCTACAGTGCGCGCTCGCGCAAATGCCCACACCACAAAGGAATTCCGTTGTTTGCAATCATCGCTGAGCTCGGCTGGCCGGTCTGGCCTCTTATTCTGGCGTCGATTCTGGCATTGGCGCTCATCATCGAACGGGCGATCGCTCTGCAGAGAAAAAAAATCGTGCCGGCCACGTTGCTGAGCGATGTGATCGGCATCTGGAAAAAGCGGCAGATGACGCCCGATGTCATCACCAAGCTGGAAGCGAACTCTCCGCTGGGCCGAGTGCTCGCGGCCGGGTTGCGCAACGAGCGCACCAGCCGCGAAGGCGCGATGCAGCAGATCGAAGCAGCGGGCGCCGTCGTTGCCAATCGGCTTACCAAGAATTTAACGTTGCTCGGCTCGATCGGCTCGATTGCACCGCTGCTGGGCTTGCTCGGAACGGTGGTCGGGATGATCGCGATTTTCGCCTCGCAACAAGCCGGGTCGAATCCGCAGGAATTGGCGCGCGGCATCTCGGTGGCGCTGTACTGCACTGCGCTCGGCATTATCGTCGCGGTACCCGCCATACTGGCGTATCGCTACTTCAAGCGCCTGGTTGACGATTACCTGGTCGATATGGAAGAGCAGGGCGAGCGGCTGCTCGAAACGGTGTTCGGCTCGGGCAAGGCGGAGCGCACCTGATGCGATTTCGGCGCGCGCTGGACGAGGAGCCCGAGCTCAACCTGATTCCGTTGATCGACGTGTTGTTAATCGTGTTGATCTTCCTGGCGGTCAGCACCACCTATTCGCGCTTTGCGGAGCTGCAGATCACGTTGCCGTCGGCCGACGCGGCGCCACCGACGGTGCAGCCGAACGAAATCAACGTTGCGGTCACCGCGGACGGCCGCTATGCGATCGAGCGCCAGCTGGTCGCCTCGAACGACGTGCGCTCGTTCGCCGAGGCGCTACGCGCTGCGGGCAAGGGATCGGACACGACCTTGCTGGTCATCAATGCCGATGCGCAAGCGCCGCACCAGGCAGTGATCGGCGTGATGGAAGCGGCGCGGCTGGCCGGCATCGTGCGAATCAGCTTTGCGACGCAGCGCACTGACAGCGGTAAATAGTGTGCCTTGGCGCACGCGACTGCAGCTCGCGTTGATCGAAGCCTGGCAGCGGCGTGGCGCGCTCGCCTGGTTGCTAACACCGCTGTCGGTGCTGTTTTACGTCGGCTATTGCGTGCGCCGTGCGATGTATGCGCTGGGCTTGCGGCGGCCGACGCGGCTCGATGTGCCGGTGGTCGTGATCGGCAACCTTTATATCGGCGGCACCGGCAAGACGCCGCTGACGCTCGAACTGGTGCGCGCATTGACCGAGCGTGGATGGCATCCCGGCATCGTGTCGCGCGGCTACGGCGCGCTTGATTCGGCGCCGCGGCTGGTACGTCCGGCGGATGACGCGCGGCATGTCGGCGATGAACCGCTGCTGATCGTGCGCGCGACCACGGCCCCGGTGGCAATCGCCAAGCGACGCGTCAAGGCGGCGCAACTGTTGCGCCAAGCGCATCCCGAATGCGACGTGATCGTGGCCGATGATGGCCTGCAGCACTTGCCGCTGGCGCGCGATATGGAAATCGCGCTGCTTAATTCTCGCGGGCTGGGCAATGGCTGGATGCTGCCGGCCGGGCCGCTGCGCGAGCCGCGCAGCCGGCTCGATCGGGTCGATGCCATCGCACTCAACGGCGACGTGCCGCAGATCGCCGCCGCGGCGCCGCGCTATCAAATGCGAACCCATCTTGCCAACGCGTTCGCATTGCACGCGCCAAAGCTTCGCATCGAACTGTCGTCGCTGGCCGCCGAACAGCGCTCGCACGGCTGGCGACTCACCGCTGCGGCCGGCATCGGCATGCCCGACAAATTTTTTGCAATGCTGCGTGCAGCCGGCCTTGTCATCGAGGAGTTGCCCCTCGCTGATCACTTCGACTACAGCGTCAATCCGTTTTCCGACTGCGCTGCAGATCGGATCCTGATTACCGAAAAGGACGCCGTAAAATGCGCCGACAATGCTGCGCTGGCGAACGACTCGCGGTTATGGGTCGTGCCGCTGATAACCGAGGTCGATCCACGACTGATCGACGCCGTTATCGCACGGATCTCGTCGAGGAGAAATAGTCGTGGACCATCGCCTGCTTGACATTCTTGTGTGCCCGGTGTGCAAGGGGCTGCTCGAGTATCGCAAGGACGCGCAGGAACTTGTGTGCAAGGCCGACGCGCTGGCATATCCGATTCGCGACGGCATTCCGGTAATGCTTGAATCGGATGCGCGCAAGGTGGAGCCTGCCGAACTCGGCCGTTGACTTTGAACTTCATTGTCATCGTGCCGGCGCGGCTGGCATCGACCCGTCTGCCGCGCAAGGCGCTGGCGGACATCGGCGGTGTGCCAATGGTCGTGCGCGTCGCGCGCCAGGCGGCGCAAAGCGGAGCCACACGAGTCATCGTCGCAGCCGACCACCAAGAGATCGTCGATACTTGCCGCGCGCACGAGGTCGAATGCCTTCTTACGTCGGTCGAGCACTCGACCGGCACCGATCGTGCGGCCGAAGCGGCCGGTCATCTCGCAATAACGCCAGAGACCATCGTCGTCGTCGTGCAGGCCGACGAACCGCTGATGCCCCCGGAAGTCGTGCGCCAAGTCGCGCGCCTGCTGAACGAGCGCGACGATTGCGAAATCGCCACGGCGGCGCATCCGATCCACGATGCGGCGGAGTTCTTCAGCCCCGACGTGGTCAAGGTGGTGGCCGATACAGACGGCCGTGCGATCACTTTTTCGCGTGCGCCGATTCCGTGGTCGCGCGATGCTTTCGCAGCGAGCCAAGAGAAACTTCCGACGGACTTACCGGCGCTGCGGCATGTCGGGCTTTACGCATATCGCGCCGGGTTTCTGCAGCGGTATCCGAGCTTGCCGAAGCCGGCAATCGAAGAGCACGAAAAACTCGAACAATTGCGGGCGATCGCGCAGCGCGTCGGCATTGCGGTGCTGCAGCTCGACCGAGCGCTGCCGCCGGGCGTCGATACGCCGGAGGATTTGCAGCGTGTACGAGCGATGATCCGCGACTAAACTGGCAACGTCATTTTTTGAGCTCATCCGGAGGCCGTCATGATCAAGCGCTGTTTGGCCGTACTGCTCGCGACCGTTGCTCTGGCGGTCACCGCGGTCGATGCCAAGACGTTGCGCTGGGCCTCGCAGGGCGATCCGCAGACTGCGGATCCGTTTTCGCAAAACGAGGGTCTTACCAACATGTTTTCGCAGTCGGTGCACGACACGCTGGTCATGCGCGACAACACGTTGAAGCTGGTGCCCGGGCTCGCGACCAGCTGGCAGCAAATCAATCCGACCACCTGGCGCTTCACGTTGCGCCAGGGCGTCAAGTTTCACGATGGCAGCCCCTTCACCGCTGACGACGTCGTGTTTACGTACGAGCGTGCCAGCCATCCGAACTCGCAATTGCGCCAATACGCGATTCCGGTCGGCAAGCCGCGCAAGATCGACGATTTCACCGTCGAGTTCGTGCAGGACAAGCCGAATCCGGTCACGCTCGAGCACGCGACCACGATCTACATCATGAGCAAGGCCTGGGCGACCAAGAACAAGGTCGAGCGTCCGCTGGACTTCAAGGCGAAGGAAGAGACATTTGCTTCGCGCAATGCCAACGGCACCGGCGCGTGGCTGCTGGTGACGCGCGAACCCGGCATTCGAACCGTGCTGAAGCGCAACCCGGATTGGTGGGGCGCCAAGGATGGCCGAGCGCCCGGCAACGTCACCGAGATTGTTTACACGCAGGTCAGCGCCGATGCGACGCGTACCGCGGCGCTGCTGTCGGGACAGGTCGACTTCGTGCTCGATCCGCCGCCGCAGGATGTGCGCCGGATCGAAGAGAACAAGGGAACCAAGGTGGTACGCGGGCCGGAAAACAGAGTCGTGTTCTTCGGCTTCGATCAAACCCGCGACGAGCTGCTGTATTCGAACGTCAAGGGCAAAAACCCTTTCAAGGATGTGCGCGTGCGGCAGGCGGTGTATCAGGCGATTGATATCGAAGCGATCAAATCGCGCATCATGCGCGGCTCGTCAGCGCCGACCGGTGGCATCACGCCGTCGATCCTCGCGTCCAACCCGGATGCCGAAAAACGCCTGCCGGACGACATGAACCGGTCGAAGCAATTGCTGGCTCAAGCCGGCTATCCCAACGGCTTCGATGTCACGCTCGATTGCCCGAACAATCGCTATGTGAACGATGAGGAAATCTGCATCGCGGTGGCGGCAATGCTGACCAAGATCGGCATCAACACCAAGGTCACGACGCAGCCGCGCGCGACCTACTTTCCGAAGCTGGAAAAGTACGACACCAGCATGTTCATGCTGGGCTGGGGCGGCGCGATCACCGACGCGCAGACGATGTTATCGCCCGTGCTCCGCTCGAAGGACGACAAAACCGGTAACGGTTCGTTCAACTACGGGCGCTACGTCAACCCGAAGCTGGACACGCTGATCGACAGCGCGGCGGTCGAGCCGAACAACGACAAGCGGCGCGAAATGATCCGGCAGGCGATCGCCGAGCACAATGCACAGGTGCACCACGTGCCGCTGCACCGGCAGATGATTCCGTGGGCGATGCGCAGCAATGTGACGGTCGTGCATCGCCCGGACAACGCCCTGAACATGGAGTCTGTCAGCATCGGCGGCAACGAGTAAGTCAGCGTGCCGGCGCGGCGCGCAAGCGTTGGGCGGAGCTGCCCTGCCTGGACGTCGGTCGCTTCGCGACTG
>CAZKNV010000029.1:0-10809 GCA_964554145.1 uncultured Burkholderiaceae bacterium | reverse complement strand
GCAGCGAAAACTTCTCGATCAATGCCGCAACTGTCCGCTCTGGGAGCATGCAACGCAGGCCGTGCCGGGCGAAGGTCCGATGTCGGCGCGCCTGATGCTGGTCGGAGAACAACCGGGCGATCAGGAAGATCTCGCAGGCCGGCCGTTCGTGGGTCCGGCGGGGCAATTGCTCGATCGAGCGTTAGCCGATGCCGGCATCGATCGCGGCGAGGTGTACGTCACCAACGCAGTCAAACATTTCAAGTACGAGTTGCGCGGCAGGCGCCGCTTGCATAAAAAGCCGGCTGAGCTAGAAATTGCCGCGTGTCATCCGTGGTACGAAAGCGAAGTTGCTACGGTGCAGCCTGACCTGATCGTCGCACTCGGTGCGACGGCAGTGCGCGCCGTGCTTGGTCGCTCACTGCCAATTCTCGCCAATCGAGGCGCACTGATCGAGCCGCAAAACGAGCTTGCGCCGACCACGCGTGTGCTGGTTACCGTGCATCCGTCGTATCTATTGCGGATGTTGCCCGAAACGCGCGACGCTGAATACGCGAAGTTTGTCGAAGACCTGAAGGTCGCGGCGAAATACCTGCGCGACGACGCTGAACGTCAAGAATTCTGTAGCTGGGCGCTCAGTTTGTCGTGATGAAAGCGCAGATGGTCTTCGACGAAGGTCGAAATAAAGTAGTAGCTGTGGTCGTAGCCGTTGTGGAAGCGAAGCGTTAACGGCTGACCCACCTTGCGACAAGCGGCGTCGAACACTTCTGGATACAGCTGCTCGATCAGGAATTGATCGGCACGCCCTTGATCGATCAAGATACCTTGCGGATACGGTGCAGCGCTTTCACGCGCCATCAGTTCGCTCGCATCGTGGTCGGTCCAGGCGCTGCTCTCATCGCCCAGGTAGCCAGCAAACGCCTTGCGGCCCCACGGCGCGCGCATCGGTGCGGCAATCGGTGCAAAGGCGGACACCGAAGCAAATCGGCCAGGGTATTTAAGCGCGAGCGTCAATGCTCCGTGGCCGCCCATCGAATGGCCGAAGATGCCGATGCGCGATGCGTCGATCGCAAATGCGTCGATCACCAGTGGCAATAATTCGCGCACGAGATAACTTTCCATGCGCCAATGTTTCGACCACGGCTCGCGCGTGGCATCCAGATAAAAACCGGCACCGACACCGAAATCCCACTCGTCCGCTTCACCGGGTACGCCTGCGCCGCGCGGACTCGTATCCGGCATCAGCAAGGCCATGCCGAGCTCAGCAGCAACGCGCTGCGCCCCGGCCTTGATCGCGAACGTTTCTTCGGTGCATGTGAGGCCTGCGAGAAACATCAGCAACGGCACCCCAGCATTCGATGCTTGCGGAGGCAGGAACAAGGCAAACCGCATCGGCAAACCGATCTCGGTTGAATCGTGTCGATAGAAAACTTGTCGGCCGCCAAAGCAGCCGTGTTCGCTGAGAACCTCCAGCTCGCTCACCAAAATTCTGCGGTCAAAACTCAACCACGCTTCGGATCGACTCGCCGCGCTTCATCAGATCGAACCCCTCGTTGATACGTTCAAGCGGCAGATGATGCGTAATCAGATCGTCGATATTGAGCTTGCCTTCCATGTACCAATCGACGATGCGCGGCACATCGGTGCGGCCGCGCGCACCGCCGAAAGCGGTGCCCTTCCACACGCGCCCGGTCACCAGTTGGAACGGGCGTGTACTGATCTCCTGCCCCGCGGCCGCCACACCGATGATGACGCTCTGCCCCCAACCTTTGTGGCAGCACTCGAGCGCCTGGCGCATCGTCGTCACATTGCCGATGCACTCGAAGCTGTAATCGGCGCCGCCGTCGGTCAACTGCACGATCGCATCGACGACATTGTCGATTTTCCGTGGATCGATGAAGTGCGTCATGCCGAACTTCCGGCCGAGCTCCTCTCGTGCGGGATTCAGATCGACCCCGATGATGCGATCGGCGCCGACCATCTTTGCACCCTGGATCACGTTCAGGCCGATGCCGCCCAGCCCGAACACGACCACATTGGCGCCGGCCTCCACTTTCGCCGTAAAGATCACAGCGCCGACCCCGGTCGTGACGCCGCAGCCGATGTAGCAGACCTTGTCGAAAGGCGCGTCTTCGCGAATCTTCGCCAGCGCGATCGCCGGCACCACGATGTGATTCGCAAAAGTCGACGTTCCCATGTAATGCAGGATGGGCTGGCCGTCGATTGAAAAGCGCGAAGTGCCGTCGGGCATTAGGCCTCGGCCCTGCGTCGAGCGGATCGCCTGGCACAGGTTGGTCTTGCGCGACAAGCAGAACTTGCACTGCCGGCATTCGGGTGTGTAGAGCGGAATCACATGGTCGCCCGGCCTGAGTGCAGTCACCCCGGCGCCGACTTCAAGCACCACGCCTGCACCTTCGTGCCCGAGTATCGAAGGGAAAATCCCCTCCGGATCGGCACCCGATAAGGTGAAGTAATCGGTGTGGCATATGCCGGTCGCCTTGACTTCAACCAGTACTTCGCCCGCGCGCGGCGGATCGAGATCCACCGTCTCGATACTCAGTGGTTCACCGGCCTTCCACGCAACCGCTGCTCGTGTTTTCATCGTTCACACCCCTTGCATTCAATGTTGCGACAAACGCGCGCGTTAACGGCGCGCCCAGGTCTACCAGCGCTTGCAGATCGTCAACAGTATCAAGGTCGTGCCAGGACGGCAGATCTGCGAGATGCAGTCCGGCATCGGCCGCA
The DNA here is from genome assembly GCA_964554145.1 of uncultured Burkholderiaceae bacterium. GTDB lineage: Bacteria > Pseudomonadota > Gammaproteobacteria > Burkholderiales > Burkholderiaceae_F > JACCZX01. Next base: position 8,085 of record CAZKNV010000029.1, on the reverse strand, counting down.
CGCTGACGCGTTTGCTGCGCAACGGCGTCGGTGCTCCAGTCGATGCACTCGAAGAGCATGGACTGCATCGAGCGCATGCCGAGCAGGTAGTAGCCGCCGTCGTCGGCGGGGCCGAGCACGGCATCTGCTTGCACTTGCAAGAGGTCGAACGCGCGCTTGATAAGCGCTGTAGGCAAGTCCGGGCTGTCGCTTCCAATTAAAACCACCGGGCAATAGCGTTGCAGCAGGCGCTCGAACGTGCCGCTTAAGCGCTCGCCGAACGTGGCGCCTTGTTGCGGAATCAACGCGAACGTCGGCGCCGTTTGCTCAAAGTAACGCCGTCCCTCCTCTGTCGGCGGCGTGTAGCTCAGCACATGCGCGACATCGGCGATAGACGCCGCCAATGCCAGCGTGTCCTGCAATGCGCACAGGTGCAATTCGACCGCTCTATCTTCACCGAGCGTCGCTGCAATCCGCGTCTTGACTTTGCCGCGTTCAGGCTGCTTCGCCATCACGGCCAGACACGGGCTCATGCCGCTTGCCGCGTCGCGATGAACAGCGTCATGACTCTTTCGGTACCCGCCGGCTTGTGACACCTAGCGGAACAACCGGCATGAGCGTGCACTGCAAAGCTGCGCACTAGTTTGCGACAGGGGTGACCTCGCGCATCAACAGCCCCGACGTTGAAACTCGCAGTTCGAGCTCCGCCGGCTGTGAAACTCCTAAGTAGCTGGCAGACCCGTATTCAGCATCCAGCAGCGGTGCCAGAAACGGATAGCGTTGCCGCAAATCGAACAAGTCGAGCGGCTTGTCACGACTGAGCGAAAACACGGTGCGCGGCGCTGTGCGCTCCTGGTCGAGCGAACGATAGCGCCCTGCGATGCGATCGAGCTCATAGGCGGTATGCAATCCAAGCGCGTTGGCGATCGGCTTCCACTTCAGTATTTGCGCATCGACATAGACCTCATCGCCAGCAAGCTCGAACTTCACTTCGCGCAAATCCGGAAAACGTACGGTTGCAGTAAAGCGCTGCGGCCCGGCCGGTTGTACGAGCAACTTCGCGGCGACGTCTTCGCGGGTCAACGCCGTGTAACCGTGCGTGCCGATTGCAATCGTCGCTGCGAGTGCGCCGACTGCCAACAGGAACAGCCCGAACACCGTGCGCCCAACGAACCTAAACGGCCGCAGCCGGACAAGCGCGGCGATCCCGGAAAGAATAAGCAGCGCTCCAAGCAGTCCGAAAACAACACTGACCAGCCCAAACGGAGAAAGCCACAGTTGTGTCAGCGCCATGATCTGGAATGATAATTGCGTAAGTCGCCCAACACAGGCGCTTGCCGTTTGTCAGATTGGCGGCCAAGGCTGCGCAGGTGTGGCAAACTTTCCTTCACTTCACACCACATTAACCAGGGAGAGCGAAACATGAATTTCATCATTTGGTTGGTTGTCGGCGGTCTGATCGGCTGGGTAGCCAGCATGATCATGCGCACAGATGGGCAGCAGGGAATCTTTCTGAACATCATCGTCGGCATTGTCGGCGCAATGCTCGGCGGATGGCTGATCTCTCCATTGGTTGGTGTGCCGACCATCAATCAAGGGTCACTGAGCGTAGGCGCATTGGTCGTCTCACTGCTGGGCGCGATCATTCTGCTGGCGATCGTGAATCTGTTTCGCCGCGGTAGCGCACGCTAATAGCGTATATCGTGCGAAGGGCGGGCATATGCCCGCCCTTTTTATTCTTGGCTGATGTACTGCGCGGTCTGCGGCCACACGACGACATCCCGAATCCCGCCAGGGGACAATCGCCGGCGCGATTGCTGCGATCATTGCGGCGCGGTGCACTATGTTAATCCGCGGCCGGTCGTTGGCACGATTCCGATCTGGGACGAGCAGGTTCTGCTGTGCAAGCGCGCGATCGAGCCGCGCCTTGGCAAATGGACACTGCCCGCCGGCTTCATGGAAGTGGGTGAAACCACCGCCGAAGGCGCGATACGTGAAACACTCGAAGAGGCCGGCGCACGCGTCAAACTAGGGCCGCTGTATTCGATGATCGACGTGCCGCACGTGCAGCAAGTGCATATCTTTTTTCGAGCAGATCTCCTCGACACCGCGTTCACGATCGGAACTGAAAGTCTTGAAGTGCGGCTGTTTCAGGAGCACGAAGTGCCGTGGGACGAAATCGCCTTTCGCACGGTTTCCACAACGCTGCAACTTTATTTTGCCGACCGCGCGCGCGGCGAATTCGGCACTTACACGCGAGCGATTGCGGAATCGTCCCTGCCTGAGCGCGCAGTGCGCGCATGATTCCCTGGCTGGCGCCGGGCCAGCCGTTCCCGCCGGTCTCGAGCGCGCTTCAGACGCCGAACGGTTTGCTCGCCGCCAGCGCTGAGCTAGGTGCCGAACGGTTGCTGGTGGCTTACCCGCAAGGAATTTTTCCTTGGTATTCGGAAGACGAGCCGGTCCTGTGGTGGTCACCCGATCCGCGCATGGTGTTGTTTACCGATGAACTGAATGTCTCCCGCAGCTTCGCCAAGGTGCTGCGCAAGGTGGCGCGCGATGCTTCGGTCGAGCTTCGCCTCGATGCAGCTTTTGATGCCGTGATCCGGGGATGCGCAGAGCCGCGCGACGATGATGCCCGCACGTGGATTACCGATCAGGTGGCTGACGCGTATACCGAGTTGCATCGCCGCGGGTTCGCTCATTCGATCGAAACGTGGATCGATGGGAGCCTGGCGGGAGGCTTGTACGGCGTGGCGCTCGGCCGGATGTTTTACGGCGAATCGATGTTTTCGCGAGCCGCGGATGCTTCAAAGATCGCCCTTGCCGCTCTCGTGCAACTGCTGCGAAGCGAGCAAGTGCGAGTGATAGACTGCCAGCAGAACACGCGCCATCTCGCATCACTCGGAGCACGCGAGATCCCGCGTCGAGACTTTGTTGCGCATCTGAAGGCTTCGGTGCGAGCTGCGCCCATCGATTGGGCGGCGTACATGAAGCGTCCGCTGAATGCGCTGTTAGCTGATTTGCGTTGTTAGCCCGCTTTGTAGCTTAGTTATCGCGACCTCTACCGACTGACGTGGCCAACCTCAAGGAGCTGCCTTTTTCGGCGTTGCAGTTTTACGCAACGGCGCCGTACCCGTGCAGCTATCTCGAGCATCGGCAGGCACGTTCGCAGGTCGCCACGCCGGCGCACTTGATCAACGCCGACGTATACAGCGAGCTGGTCAAGATGGGATTTCGGCGCAGCGGCATCTTTACCTATCGGCCGTATTGCGACGGCTGCCGCGCGTGCGTCCCGGTGCGCGTTCCGGTCGCGGAGTTCGAAGCGAGTCGCACGCAGCGGCGCGCGTGGTTGCGGCATCGCGCGCTGACGTCGCGTGTTGCATCGCTGGCTTTCGATCACGAACACTACGATCTGTACCTGCGCTATCAGTCGACGCGCCACGCGGGCGGCGGCATGGACAACGACAGCCGCGAGCAGTATTCGCAGTTTCTCTTGCAGAGCAAGGTCAACACGCGGCTGGTCGAATTTCGCGATCCGGCGCCGCCCGGGGTCGACGACGTTGGAACGCTGCGGATGATTTCCATCATCGACGTGCTGAACGACGGCCTGTCTTCCGTTTACACGTTCTTCGACCCGGACGAGGTCGCGACCAGTTACGGCACCTACAACATTCTGTGGCAGATCGAGCAGTGCAAGGCGTTATCGCTGCAGTATCTGTACCTTGGCTACTGGATTTCCGATAGCCCGAAGATGGCTTACAAGGCCACCTTTCGTCCCGTCGAGATGCTCAAGGGCGGCCGCTGGGAGCGGCAGAGCGAGCCCACGGCCGTTTAGTGCTCTACAAACTTGCGCGCCCTCTTCTGTTCTCGCTGGATCCCGAGGTTGCGCATCAACTGACATTGGCGAGCCTACAAAGAGCGCATGCGCTCGACGTTGCGCGGCTCGTCGTCAGGCGTATCGATCCCCTGCCCGTCAACGTAATGGGATTGAATTTTCCGAATCCGGTCGGTTTGGCTGCGGGCCTCGATAAAACAGCTGCGCATATCGATGCGCTCGGCAGCCTCGGCTTTGGTTTTATCGAAGCCGGCACGGTAACGCCGCGCCCGCAGCCGGGCAACGCAAAGCCGCGCGTGTTTCGCCTGGTTGGCTCGCAAGCCGTGATCAATCGGATGGGATTCAACAATGAAGGGGTTGATCGCTTCATCGATAATGTGCGTCGACAACGATCGTTTCGCGAACGCGGCGGCATCGTCGGGCTGAATATCGGCAAGAACGCCGACACGCCGATCGAACACGCGCTGGAAGACTATCGCGCTTGCCTGCGCCGCGTATATGACGATGCAGACTATGTAGCGGTCAATGTTTCGTCGCCGAACACCAGGGAACTGCGTTCGCTGCAGAGCACGCGACAGCTTGCGGCGCTGCTGGACGGACTGACCGACGAGCGCAAGCGCCTGGAAGATCGGCACCACAAGCGAGTGCCGCTCGCGGTCAAGATTGCGCCGGATCTTGCCGATGAGTCGGTGCCGGAGATTGCGGATGCATTAGTTGAATATGGCGCCGATGCGGTGATCGCAACCAACACGACCGTTGCACGCGACCTGGTAAGAGGCCGGAAGCACAGCGAAGAAGCCGGCGGTCTATCGGGCCGGCCGTTGACCGCACGCGCGACGCAGATGGTGCATTTGCTGGCGCGCCATCTGCAAGGCGCGCTGCCGATCATCGGCGTCGGCGGCATCATGAGCGGCGCCGATGCAGTGGAAAAAATGGAGGCGGGTGCATCATTGGTGCAGCTTTACACCGGATTCATTTATGCGGGGCCGCAATTGGTGGCGGATTGCGTCGATGCAATCCGCAAAGGTAGGGCCTGTTCACACTAATGCGCTGTTTTATCGCCGCCTGGCCCGACGAGTCAGCGCACCTAGCGCTGGCCGCGCTGTCGGAAGATGTTCGGCAGCGCATCGAACATCGCCGTATAACGCATGTCGATGACCTGCATCTGACGCTGGCCTTTATCGGCGATCTTTCCGACGATGATGCTTTGCCCGTTGCGCAGGCGGCCGCAAGGCTGCGTTTCAAGCCATTCGAATGGCAGCTCGACACACTCGGCTTTTTCGAGCAAGCAGGCGTCGTATGGGCAGGTGCAAATATGAGAGATGAAACCCATAAGCCGCTACTCAAACTCGCCGACCGGTTGCGCAAGGTTCTCAATCAGATGAGCATCGAGCATGACCGCCGGCCGCTGGCGCCTCATGTAACACTGCTACGAGGGGTCAGGCGGTTCGACATGGAGCACATCGCGCCGCCGATCAATTGGCGAATCGACTCGATAGCGCTGTATCGCTCCGCCGGTAGCCGGTCGGGTTCGCGCTACTCGCGCCTGCTGCGTTGACGGTGCGAATGACGCTCGCGATACAGGTCGCGAAATGTCTTGCCGCCCGGTGCCGGAAAATCCCGGCTCACGGTCCAACCTGCGCCGATCGGCAGAGAGCGAATGCGTTGGCTGCGACCACCCATCCAGTTCAGCACTCGCACCGCGACTTTTGCGGCCAGCGCATAGACTACAGGGCGCTTCGCTGCAAATGCCCAGGCCGCTACGCCCATTTTTTCGTACCACGGCCGCAGACCGCGCTTCCATTGCTGTTCGCGCAGCTTGCGCATTAAATCGGGCAACGGAATCTTGACCGGGCACACGACGCTGCACTGATTGCAAAAAGTCGCGGCTTGCGGCAGATCGATTGCATTCTCGATGCCAACGTAGTTCGGGGTCAGCACCGACCCCATCGGGCCCGGATAGACCCACCCATACGTGTGACCGCCGACCTTTTGATACACGGGGCAATGATTCATACATGCGCCACATCGAATACAACGCAACATTTCCTGGAAGTCGCCGCCGATCAGTCCGGTGCGGCCGGCGTCGAGCAGCACGTAGTACATGTGCTCGGGACCATCGACCTCGCGCTCGCGCCGCGGGCCGGTGAGGATTGACAGGTAATTCGAGATCTGCTGCCCGGTCGCGGAGCGCGGCAGCAGGCGCATTAGCGTTGCAAGGTCTTCGAGCGTCGGCAGCAGCTTTTCGATGCCGGTCAGCACCACGTGCACCTTCGGCGGCATGATCGTGCACATGCCTTCGTTGCCTTCGTTGGTGACGATCGCCGCCGAGCCGGTTTCGGCAATCAGAAAATTGGCGCCGGTCACGCCCATATCGGCCGTCAAGAAATGACTGCGCAGCACTTCGCGCGCTTCGCGCGTCAGTTGCGTGATTTCGGTCTTGCGCTGCGTCGCATGCGAGCGCGCGAATAAATCGGAGATCTCTTCCTTGTCCTTGTGAATCACCGGCGCAATGATGTGCGACGGCGCTTCGTTGTTGTTGATCTGCAGAATGTATTCGCCGAGGTCGGTTTCGACCGGTTGCACACCCGCTTCCTCGAGCGCGCGATTGAGCGCAATTTCTTCCGACACCATCGACTTCGATTTCGTCACCTTGCGCACGCCATGCGTGGTGGCGATCTCGACGATCAGGCGTGCCGCCTCTTGATGCGTCTCAGCGTACAGCACCTTGGCGCCACGAGCGATCGCATTGCGCTCGAACGTTTGCAGCCATGAGTCGAGATTCGCCAGCACGCGATCGCGCCGCTCGACCGCGGCATCCCGCGTCGCTTCGAAGTCTTCGAGCTCGGTAATCGCGGCGGATCGTGCAGTGACAAACTTATCGGCGAGCTTTTTAAGATTCTTCTGCAGGCGTTCGTCCGCCAGCTTCTGCCCGGCGCGCTGTTTGAAGTGCATCGATTGCACCTGCATCAAGCGTCTCCTGCCAGCACCTGAGCGATATGCAGCACGCGCGTCTTTTCATCGCCGCGTCGCCTCAGCCTGCCTTCGATGTTCAGCATGCACCCCAGATCGCCCAGAACCACTGCATCGGCGCCGGTTGCCTGAATATGGCCACACTTTTCATCGACGATCGCTCCTGAAATATCGCCGTACTTGACCGCAAAAGTGCCGCCGAAGCCGCAACATTGTTCGCAGTCCCGCATCTCGGTCAGCGCGACCCCGGCTTCAACAAGCAATGCGCGCGGCTGCGCCTTGATGCCCAGCTCGCGCAGACCGCTGCACGAATCGTGATAAGTGATGCGACCGCAGGAAACTGCACGAGAATTCCGGTGCGGCGCGACGTTGACCAGAAAATCCGCCAATTCGTGGGTTCTGGCTGCCAGCCGCTCGGCGCGCGCAAGCAACTGCGGATCGCTTTTAAGCAGCTGCGGAAAATGAATCTTGATCTGCCCGGCGCATGAGCCGCTCGGCACGACGACACGGTCAAACTGCTCGAACTCCTGCAGGCTCTTGACGGCCAATTCGCGTGCACTTGCCGCATCGCCTGAGTTGTAGGCAGGCTGGCCGCAGCACGTTTGCGCAAGCGGCACGACGACTTCACATCCTGCTGCTTCCAGCAGCTTGATCGCAGAAAAGCCGATCTCTGGCCGCATCGCGTCGATCAGGCAGGTGACGAACAGTCCGACTCTCACGTTGCGCGCTGACGTTTATAAAATTTTTCGTATCGTGATATAAAAGGAAATATGCCGCGCCGCACAATGCTCGTCACCTCGCCCAGAGACTCGCTGTCAAGCGGCCTGCAGCCGCGCACAGCCAGAGATCCCACTGCGATTCAAGTCATCGAGCGCATGATGAGCTTGCTTGACGCGCTGTCCGCGCATTCCGACCCCGTAAGTCTGAAGGAGCTGGCCCGCTCGACCGGCCTGCACCCCTCGACTGCGCATCGAATCTTAAATGACCTGGTGGTCGGACGTTACGTCGATCGCGCCGAGACACCGGGCTCGTACCGGCTCGGCATGCGCTTGCTCGAACTCGGCAATCTGGTCAAGGCCCGCTTGTCGGTGCGCGAAGCCGCGCTTGAGCCGATGCGCGAGCTGCACAAGCGCACCGGGCAGACGGTCAATCTTTCGGTCCGGCAAGGCGATGAGATCGTCTACGTCGATCGTTCCTATAGCGAGCGCTCGGGCATGCAGGTGGTGCGTGCGATCGGCGGGCGGGCGCCGGAGCATCTGACTTCAAGCGGGAAGCTGTTTCTGGCACTGGACGATCCG
>CAZKNV010000028.1:0-11056 GCA_964554145.1 uncultured Burkholderiaceae bacterium | reverse complement strand
CGTACAAGTCGCGATAGCTGCGATTGGCAAACAGCAATTCGTCACCGCGGTCGTCGGCGACCACCGAGACCGCAGCGTCCAGGGATTCGAGCACCGTCGTAAAACGTTCGTGCGCGGCAGCCAGTTGTTCGCTGATGCGTTTTGGCTCGGTGATATCGGCCATGGCCGACATCCATCCGAGTTGCTCGCCGTCGTCGGCCAGCAAGGCCGAAAAGTACATCCGCGCATCGAATGTCGAGCCGTCGCGCCGCAGCACCTTTAACTCCAAGCCGCTGGCAGGCGCCTGGCCGGCCAGTACGATCTTCTGTTTCGCTTCATATTCAGCGTGCCGGTCGGGCGGCCAGTACGGAAACGGCGGCGGCTTGCCGACCAATTCGCCGGCCGGCCAACCGGTCATCTGACTGAACGCCTGATTCACGTGCCGCAGCACGCCTTGCCGGTCGATCACCCCCATGCCAGTGGCTAGCGAATCTTCCATTGCGCGGCGAAAGGCAGTCTCGGTGCGCAACACGCGCTCGACCTGCGCCTGTTTCGCATCGCGCCGCGCCAGCGCGACCAAGGTGACCATCACCGTCAACGTCAGACCCGCGACCAGCCATGACAGTGCATTGCCGAGCACCGGCGAGCGTTGCCTGAAGGGCGACGCCTGCACCGTGATTCCGTCGGGCAGCAACGGCACAGCGACCGCGTACCGAGGCTCATCGGGCGGTGCTTCGCTGCTGGTCGACGCGGCGAGAATCGCACCGGCTTCATCGAGCAATGCGATTCGATAACGCTGGCCGAACTCGGGCTTGACGGTTTGCCGCAGTAACTCGGGCAACGAGACGCGCGCGAGCACCGCGCCGATATAACGGTCATCACTGAACACCGGCGTGATCAGATCGGTAAACGGGCTGCCGTTGTCGGAGCTGGGACGCGAGGTATCTTCATACGGCCGCGAGAACAATGTCGTATGTGCATCGCGCGCCCGCTTGATCACCGAGCGCGTGACCTCGGCCCCGATTTCGGACGCGGCCGGCCGCGCCCAGTCGGCGAGCGGATTGGCCGATTGCACCGACCAGCGCACGCGGTTTTTGCCGTCGACAAAGGCCAGATGCAGCAGCTCGGACTTGGACATCATCAATTCACGGCCGGTCGACGCAAATCGGCTCTCGTTGTACTTGGCGTCTCCGATTTCGAGGCCGATGCTGGTCGTTGCCTCGGTCATCGCCTGCAGCCGCAGAGATAACGACTGCGCCAGTGTGTCGACATCGCGGATCAATGCATCGCGCTGTAATTCCCGATCTTCCTTGATCAGCAGATAGGCGAGGCCCGCGATCGATGCCCCGAGCAACAAAATTGCTAGCAGATGCGCGTAACGGCTGGGATCGAACCGATGCGTTTTCGCGCGCGCCATTCGATCGAAGGCGAGCAGGACAGAGTCGGTCGGCGGTGTCGAGCGAGCAGACATGGATGTGAGCAAGCCTAATATGGACCGGTGCTTGTCGCACGACGTTTTGTTGTGGCCGAGGGCAAGGCGTTTTACATAGCGAAATTCAATGCCGCTATTTGAAAGTCAGGCGACCGCTGGTATCGTCGCGACAAGACCATAGGAGACAACATGTCCGCACTCCCTCAGCAAGCGGCCAACGATCCTGACACCCTTGAAACCGCCGAGTGGCTGGATGCGCTCGAGGCCGTTATCGAACGCGAAGGTCCGCAGCGCGCGCACTTTCTGCTCGAAGCGCTGATCGAAAAAGCGCGCCGGTCGGGCACCCACATTCCGTATTCGGCGAACACCGCGTACATCAACACCATCCCGCCGCATCTCGAGGAGCAGTCGCCCGGCGATGCTGCGCTTGAAGAGCGCATTCGCTCGTACAGCCGATGGAACGCAATGGCGATGGTGGTTCGTGCCAATCGCGGTGAAGGCGATCTTGGCGGACACATCGCAAGTTATGCATCGTCGAGCACGTTGATGGAAGTCGGCTTCAATCACTTCTGGCGCGCGCCGTCGGCGGACTTCGGTGGCGACCTGATTTATTTTCAGGGGCACTCTGCGGCCGGTGTTTATGCCCGCGCGTTCCTTGAAGGGCGTTTGACCGAAGAGCAGCTGATCAATTTTCGGCGCGACGTTGACGGCAAGGGCGTGACGTCGTATCCGCACCCGAAGCTGATGCCGCAGTTCTGGCAGTTTCCGACGGTGTCGATGGGCCTCGGGCCGATTCAGGGCATCTACCAGGCGCGCTTCCTGCGCTACCTGCACGCGCGTGGAATTGCGAATACCGAGGGCCGCAAGGTCTGGGTGTTTTGCGGTGACGGCGAAATGGACGAGCCTGAATCGCTTGGCGCGATCGGTCTCGCTGCACGCGAGAAACTCGATAACCTGATTTTTGTCGTCAACTGCAATCTGCAAAGGCTCGACGGCCCGGTGCGCGGCAACGGCAAGATCATTCAGGAGCTCGAAGGCGGTTTCCGTGGTGCCGGATGGAATGTCATCAAGTTGATCTGGGGTTCGTACTGGGATCCGCTGCTGGCGCGCGATCACGAAGGCCGGTTGTTGCGTGTGATGGAAGACACCGTCGACGGCGAGTATCAGAACTTCAAGGCGAACGACGGCGCATTCGTGCGCAAGAACTTCTTCGGCAAGGACCCGAAGCTGCTGGAGATGGTGTCGCGCATGAGCGACGAAGATATATGGCGGCTGAATCGTGGCGGACACGATCCGCACAAGATCTATGCAGCGTATGCGGCGGCGACCAAACATACCGGCCAGCCGACCGTAATCCTCGCCAAAACCGTCAAGGGCTATGGCATGGGCAAAGTCGGCGAGGGCAAGAACCCGACGCATCAATTGAAGAAGCTCGACGACGCCGCGATCCGCGAGTTTCGCGACCGCTTCGCGATTCCGGTGCCCGACGACAAACTCGAAGAAGTGCCGTTTTTCAAACCGGCGGACGATTCGCCGGAAATGAAATACATGCTGGAGCGGCGCACGGCGCTCGGCGGATTCTTGCCGCAGCGGCGGCGCAGCGCCGACGAAAAAATCGCCACACCGGAGCTCGATACGTTTCAAGCCGTGCTCGAGCCGACCTCCGAAGGGCGCGAGATTTCGACCACACAGGCATTCGTGCGATCGTTAACGCAGCTGGTGCGCGATAAGAACGTCGGTCCGCGCGTGGTGCCGATCATTCCTGACGAGGCGCGCACGTTCGGCATGGAAGGAATGTTCCGCCAGCTTGGCATCTACTCGTCGCAGGGGCAGCTGTACGAACCGGTCGACAAGGACCAGGTGATGTACTACCGCGAAGACAACAAGGGGCAAATCCTCGAGGAAGGCATCAACGAAGCCGGCGCGATGAGCTCATGGATTGCGGCCGCCACGTCGTACTCGACCAACAATCGCATCATGGTGCCGTTTTACATCTTCTATTCGATGTTCGGCTTCCAGCGCGTGGGCGATCTGGCGTGGGCCGCGGGCGACATGCAGGCGCGCGGATTTTTGCTCGGTGCAACGGCTGGGCGCACGACATTAAATGGCGAAGGCTTGCAGCACCAGGACGGTCATTCGCATCTGATGAGCTCGACCGTTCCGAACTGCGTCAGCTATGACCCGACCTTCGCGCACGAAGTCGCGGTGATCATTCAGCGCGGGCTCGAACGCATGGTGCAAAACCAGGAAAACGTCTGGTACTACATCACGTTGATGAATGAAAACTACCCGCAGCCGGGACTGAAGAAAGGCCAGGAAGAAGGCATTCTCAAAGGCATGTACCTGCTGCGCGAAGGTCCGGCCGGAAGTGGCACGGGCAAATCAATTCCGCGTGTGCAACTGCTTGGCAGCGGCACTATTTTGCGGGAGGCAATCGCCGCGGCCGATATGCTTGAAAAAGACTGGGGTGTGGCCGGCGACGTTTGGAGCGTGACCAGCTTTACCGAACTGCGGCGCGATGGTATCGACGCCGAACGCTGGAATCTGCTGCATCCGAATGAAAAGGCTCGCAAGGCGTACGTAACTCAGCAACTGGAAAAAACCGCCGGGCCGATCGTTGCGACCACCGATTACATGCGGTTGTTCGCGGATCAGATTCGCGCCTACCTTCCGCGTGGGCGCGACTATCGGGTGCTCGGCACGGACGGATTCGGCCGCTCGGACACGCGCTCCAAGCTGCGCGAGTTCTTCGAAATCGATCGGCGCTATGTGACGGTCGCCGCATTGCGTGGGCTGGCAGATGAAGGCGCAGTGCCGGCGGCGAAGGTCGCCGAAGCGATCAAGAAGTACGGCATCGATGCCAACAAGCCGAATCCGGTAACGGTGTAAGGGTTGAGGATGGCGCAACCGATGGAAGTGAAAGTTCCGGATATCGGCGACTTCAAGGACGTCGAAGTCATCGAAGTGCTGGTGAAGCCCGGGGATGTGATTGCGAAGGAGCAATCGCTGGTCACGGTCGAAAGCGACAAGGCGTCGATGGAGATTCCGTCGTCCGCCGCTGGCACGGTCAAGGAGATGAAGGTCAAGCTAGGCGACAAGGTGTCGAAAGACTCGCTCTTGCTTCTACTCGATGGCGATGCCCCGGCCGCGCCGCCGCCGCCAGTTCCAGCGCCAACGCCAGCCGCGGCAAAGAGTGCGCCGCCTGCAACGTCAAGCGCGCCAACTCCTTTGCCACCGGGTGCAGCGCCGGCCAAAACAGGTGCCGCTGCGAGCCGACCGATTGAAGTCGCCGTGCCTGACATCGGCGAGTTCAAGGATGTCGAAGTCATCGAAGTGCTGGTGAAACCTGGCGACACGATCGCCAAGGATCAATCACTGATCACAGTCGAGAGCGACAAGGCAGCGATGGAGATTCCATCGTCGGCTGCCGGCGTCATTCGTGAGTTGAAAGTCAAGCTGGGCGACAAGGTGTCGAAGGGGACGCCGCTCGCAACGTTGACGGCGACAGAAGTTGCGACTGAGCCCGCGCAGGCTGCCGCATCCGCTCCGCCACCGGCGCCGACTCCACAAACGGTCGCCACCGAAACGCCGGGCCGCGAAACGTCAACCGGCTCGCACGCGTTCGCCACCGAAATGGGAGCGCGCCCGGAGCCGCGGGACAGCCAACCCGTTACGGGCGCCAAACCGCATGCATCGCCGTCGGTGCGAAAGTTTGCGCGTGAGTTGGGCGTCGAACTCGCAGCAGTCCGTGGCAGCGGACTCAAGGGCCGCATTACCGAAGACGACGTGCGTGAGCACGTCAAAGGCGTGATGTCAGGAGGTGCGCGGCCGACCCAGACGCCATCGGTGGGCGGTGTGCCGTTGCATTTACCGGCGTGGCCGCAGGTTGACTTCGCCAAGTTCGGTCCGATCAAGCGTGTCGAGATGTCTCGCATACGCAAGATTGCAGGCCCGGCGCTGACGCGCAACTGGATCACGATTCCGCACGTGACCAATCACGACGACGCCGATATCACCGAGCTCGAAGCGTTCCGCGTTCAGTTGAACAAGGAAAACGAAAAAGCCGGTATCAAGCTCACGATGCTCGCGTTTCTGATCAAGGCGTGTGTCGCTGCGCTGAAGAAGTTTCCCGAGTTCAATTCGTCGATCGACGCCGAGACGGGCGATGCTGTCATATTGAAGGAATACTTCCACATCGGCTTTGCCGCCGACACGCCGAGTGGACTGGTCGTACCGGTCGTCAAGGACGCCGACAAGAAGGGCGTCGTTGACATTGCGCAGGAAACCGCTGCACTTGCAGCAAAAGCGCGCGAAGGCAAGCTTGGCCCGACCGACATGCAGGGGGGCACGTTCTCGATTTCATCGCTGGGCGGCATCGGCGGCACGTACTTCACGCCGATCATCAACGCGCCGGAGGTCGCAATCCTCGGCGTATGCCGCTCGCAAACGCGGCCGGTATGGGACGGCAAACAGTTCACGCCGCGACTGATTTTGCCGCTGTCACTGTCGTGGGATCATCGAGTCGTCGATGGCGCCGGGGCGGCGCGCTTCAACGCCTATCTGGCGCAGATTCTGGCGGACTTCCGGAGGGTCATGCTTTGACGGCTTATTTCAAGAACAAGACAGCATGACCACCATTGTCGTTGTCAAGAAAAACAGTGAAATCGCAATTGCTTCCGATGCGCTGGTGACCTTCGGCGAAACACGATTGCCGCACGGCTATGAAATCAACGAGAAAATCTTTTCGATCGGCGCTTCGTATATCGGTCTGGCCGGCAGCACAGCGCACTTCGTGGTGCTGTGCGAAGCGCTGCGGCATCTTGCCGACGAGTGCAAACTTAACAGCCGGCAGGAAGTGTTCAATACGTTTCAACGCCTGCATCCGATTCTTAAGGACCGATTCTTTCTGAACCCGAAGGAGGACGATTCCGATCCCTATGAGTCGTCGCAGATGACTGCACTGATCGCCAATCCGACCGGCATTTATGGCGTGTATTCGTACCGCGAGGTGTTCAGCTTCGATCGATTCTGGGGCATTGGCTCGGGACGCAACTTCGCCTTGGGTGCAATGTACGCCGCGTATGACCGCGCGAAGAGTGCGCGCAACGTTGCTGAAATAGGCATCAAGGCGGGCGCGGAGTTCGACAAGAGCTCGTCGCTGCCGGTGCGCGTGTTCAGTTTCCCCTCTGCGGCCGCGACAGATCACGAACGTTCGCAGGAACCATGATGAGCGAAACTGACGAAGCTGCGGGCGCGAACACAACTTCGGATGACAACCGACCCGACATCGAATGCGATGTGCTTGTTCTAGGCGCTGGCCCGGGCGGATATTCGGCCGCGTTTCGCGCCGCGGATCTCGGCAAGAAGACGGTGCTGGTCGAGCGCTATGCGACGCTCGGCGGCGTGTGCCTGAACGTCGGCTGCATTCCGTCGAAAGCGTTGCTGCATGTGGCGTCGGTGATGGACGAAGCGGCGCACTTCGCCGACATCGGTATCGACTTCGCAAAGCCCACAGTTAACCTCGACAAACTGCGTGCACACAAGTCAAAGGTAGTCGGCAAGCTCACCGGCGGGCTCAATACGATGGCCAAGGCGCGCAAGGTGACCGTGCTGCGCGGTGTTGGCACGTTCATCGGTCCGCATCGGTTGCAGATTGACACGACCACGGGCGATGCGCGGGAAACCACCGGCGAGAAAAAGGTGGTCCGCTTTGCGAGAGCAATCGTCGCCGCCGGTTCGCAAGCGGTAAAGCTGCCATTCATTCCAGACGACCCGCGCATCGTCGATTCGACCGGTGCCTTGCAGTTGTCATCGGTGCCGAAACGCATGCTGGTGATCGGCGGCGGAATTATCGGGCTTGAGATGGCGACCGTGTACTCGACCCTGGGCGCACGCATCGAGGTAGTCGAGATGCTCGACGTGCTGATGAACGGCGCCGACCGTGACCTGGTCAAGGTCTGGCAGAAATTCAACGAAAAGCGCTTCGACAAGGTGATGCTGAAGACGAAGACGGTCGGCGTTGAAGCGAAGCCCGAAGGCATCCTGGTCAGATTCGAGGGCGAACAGGCACCGCCTGATTCGCTGTACGACGCCGTCCTGGTCAGCGTCGGCCGCTCGCCGAACGGCAAGATGATCGGCGCCGATAAAGCGGGCGTCGCCGTCACCGATCGCGGCTTTATCGAAGTCGATCGGCAGATGCGCACCAATGTGCCGCACATCTTCGCCATCGGCGACATTGCCAGCAACCCGATGCTTGCGCACAAGGCGGTACACGAAGGGCACGTGGCAGCCGAAGCGGCGGCGGGCGAAAAAAGCTGGTTCGACGCGCGGGTCATTCCATCGGTGGCGTACACCGACCCCGAAATCGCGTGGGCTGGAGTCACCGAAGACGAAGCTCGGGCACAAAGTATTAAAGTCAAGGTCGGAAGGTTTCCGTGGCAGGCCAGTGGGCGCGCGATTGCCAATGGCCGTGATGAAGGCTTTACCAAGCTGATTTTCGATGAGGCGACGCACCGCATCATCGGCGGCGGCATTGTCGGCACGCACGCCGGTGACTTGATCAGCGAAGTCGCAATGGCAATCGAGATGGGTGCCGACGCGGTCGATATCGGCAAAACGATTCATCCGCATCCAACGCTCAGCGAGTCGATCGGAATGGCGGCCGAAGTCGCGCACGGTGTGTGCACCGACTTACCGCCGCAGCGCAGGTAGCTGCTGCTCGCTAGTCAACCGGTCCCTAGCGGCGGCTGCGCCGCGGTTCCTGCTGGGCCCTGAGTCGTCCGTCCGGATGCGTGCGGCGCGATTTGATTTGTCATCGCAGCGACGTAACCTATGCGATCCTCACCACTTCTCCGTAAATCGAAGTCATCGCGCGATGGGTTTTCTCGAATTTCTCGCCGCAGGCGCCGCACCTGAGTCGGCCGCCGCCGATGACTTACCCAGCGACGCGCAGCGTTGGTCCGAGCCGGCAACGTGGGGTGGTAGTGTTCCGTCGCAACGCGAGGCGGTCACCGTGAGTGCGGGTCGCACGCTGATCATCGATCAGGATGTCGACGTAGGTTCGTTGCGCATCGAAGGCACCGTCATCGTTGCGCGCGACGATGTCCGCATTGACGCCGAATGGATCCTCGTCGAAGGCAGCGGCGCCCTGATCGCGGGCCAGGCGGACAAGCCATTCAAGCAGCGCCTCAACATCATGCTGTGTTCGGGCGCGTCACGGCAAAGCGCACCTCCTCATCCACTGCTGGGCAGCAAATTTCTGGCAGCGATTAATGGCGGGACGATCGACCTGCATGGGGAAGCGCGCACCTCATGGGTGCCGCTCGGCAGCAGCACTGCACCGGGCCATGACACGCTGCGCCTTGCTCAGCCGGTGGATTGGCGGGCCGGCGAACGCATCGCGATCGCCTCCGGAGCCGATCACTGCCTGCTCGAAGAACGAGCGATCGATGACATCGGGGCCGATTGCCTGACGGTTAGGCTGGCGGCACCGCTATGGCATCGGCATCATGGCAAGCAGGCGCCGTTGAAACATGTATTGCCGGGCTCGATCGGCAAGGTCGTGCTGCTATCGCGCAATATCGTGATAGAAGGTTGCGCGGATTCGGAGCGTGACAGCGTCGGCGCGTATTGCATGATTGCAGGAACGTCGGAAGGTGTGGCGCCGGCGCGGCACTCGATCGGCCGCTTCTCCGGCGTCGAGTTCCGCCGCATGGGGCAATTTAACCGTCCCGGCCGTTACCCACTGCACTGGCATAACAATGGCGATGCCGCAGAGAGTTCGGTGATCGGTTGCCTGATTCATCAGTCGTATCAGCGCGGCATCGTCACCGTCGGTTCGCGCCACGTTCGCATCAGCGGCAATGTGGTGATGAAGCCGTTCGGCCACGGCTATATCGTTGAGAGCGAAGACAATTCGCCACAGCTGGTGACAACGAACCTTGCTTTGCGCCCGCGCGTGGTTCGCTTCGCCGATCAGAAGATGCGAAGCTACTGCGAGCATCGGCCGCGCGCGTTCTGGATCGTGCAGTCTGCGGCCGCACGCACTGCCGTCCACTAGATCCTCCGGCCTTCGCGCTCGGCCGTATCATTCGGGCCGAGGTAGACGCGGGCGCAGCATGTCGACGCAAGACGAATTGAAACGGGCAGCCGCGCGGGCGGCGATCCGCTTTGTCAAAGACGACGAGATCATCGGCGTCGGAACCGGCTCGACGGCCGATTACTTCATCGACGAGCTGGGAAAGAGCAAGCCACGGATAGCGGGCGCAGTGCCGAGCTCGGAACGCAGCGCCACCCGGCTTGCTCACCACGGAATTCGCTTGTTCGATCTGAATGATGTCGAATCGCTGTCGATCTACGTCGATGGCGCCGATGAAATCGATGCTGATCTTTCGATGATCAAGGGGGGCGGCGGCGCGTTGACGCGTGAGAAGATAGTCGCCGCAGTGGCGCAGACGTTTGTCTGTATTGCTGACGAAAGCAAGAAAGTGAACGTGCTGGGCGGCTTTCCGCTGCCGGTGGAAGTCATTCCGATGGCACGCGCGTATGTGATGCGTGAACTGGCGCGCTACGGCGTGCCCAAAGTTCGCTCCGGCTTTACGACTGATAACGGTAATGCGATTATCGACGTGCATGACTTGAAGATTCGCGACGCTCGTGCGCTTGAGCAGAGCATCGATCGCATTGCAGGCGTCGTCACCAACGGATTGTTTGCTGCGCGAGGCGCGGATGTTCTCTTGTTAGGCACCGATAATGGCGTGATCGAATCGCGGCGACGTTGCGATGGCACCGGGAGTTCGGAATGGCAACCCGAACGCTGAACCGCTACCGCGCGTCTTCACCGCTCGCAGTTGTTCTGCGCGGCCTCGGGTGGTTTGTTGCGGCGACAATTGTGATTGCCGCCACGTACGTCACGTTCGCGATCGCACTGGGTGCCCTTCCGGTTAACTCGTCGTTCGTCGAATCGGCTGACGGCATACCGATTTATCTGCGGACCAACGGCGTACACGCTGAACTGATCCTGCCGACGCGGGTTGCCGACGTCGACTGGAGCGTCGAGCATCCACCGGTGCATATGCGTTCGCTCGCCGAGCCGCGGGAGTGGATCGCGTTCGGCTGGGGCGACCGCGGATTTTTCGCCAACACGCCAACGTGGGCGGATCTCAGACCGGGAACGGCGCTGGTGGCGCTGAGTGGTTTCGGCCCCGGCGCGATGCATGTCGAGTACATCGAATCGCCGCGCTCGTACAAGGCGCGCGAGGTCACGATCAGTCCGGAGCAATACGCGCGGCTGGTCGCATATATCCGGGGCTCATTCGACCGCGATGCTGCGGGGCGGCTCGACCGCGCCGATGTGCCGGGCTACTTCAACGACGACGCGTTCTATGAAGCCCGCAATGGCTATAAGTTCTGGTTCACCTGCAACGACTGGGTGCGCCAGGCGCTCACCGAAGCCGGCGTGCGAGCGCCAGTGTGGTCGCCGTTCGATACTGCGTTGTTTTATCAGCTGCAGCAAATCAAGAGATAGAGCAGCGGTATGCGCGCAGCAGCGGCTGACGCAGCTGCGCCGCCTACGTCGTCGGTCGCTTCGCGACTGCTCTGCGGTACTCGCCGAGGCGCCGGGCCCGTAAACTCGCTGGCGCTCAG
>CAZKNV010000027.1:0-11059 GCA_964554145.1 uncultured Burkholderiaceae bacterium | reverse complement strand
CAACAATCGCGCGCTGACGCTGACGGCAGGGACGGGAGGCACTGTCACCTTGCCCGGCACAGTGGGGGGAACGCAGGCGCTGGGCGCCCTGACAGTGTCGAGTGCGAACACGATGACCCTGTCGGGGGTGACGACGACCGGCAACATCCAAGCCAACGCCCAGAACGGGATCACCCTGAACGGCGCGATCGATGCCGGCTCCGGGACGGTCACCATCGCAGCCAACCAGGACGGCGCGGGGGCCGAGGGCTTCTCGATGGCCGCCGGCAGCTCGATCGCGACCACCAACGCGACCGCCGGTGCCGTGACGATCAACGTCAACGCGGCGGCCGGCGGCACCGGCAACGCCGCACTCCGGAGCATCACCACCGGCGCCGGCGGTACCCTCACCGTGGCGACCGACACCGGCGGCAACACCACCGGCGGGTCCATCACCCAGGCGCAGGGGACGGCCCTGAACGCGGGGGCAGCGAGCTTCGCCACCGGTGCGGCGGCGATCACGCTGACCAATGCGGGCAACGACTTCACCGGCGCGGTGTCGCTCAGCGGTGGCACGACGCAGGTGACGGACGCGAACGCGCTGACCTTGGGCACGCTCGACACCGGCGCGCTCACAGTGACCACCACGGGGGCGCTCAATCTGGGTCAAGGCACGGTCGGTGGGGCGTTGTCGGCGACGAGCAACGGCGGTGCGATCACGCAGACCGGTGCGCTGACGGTCACGGGCACCTCTAACATGAACGCCGGCGCCGGGGTCATCACGCTGACCAATGCGGGCAACGACTTTACCGGCGCGGTGAGCCTGAACAATAGCGGTGCCAACGACGTGGCGGTGACCGACACGAACGCGATCGTGCTGGGCACCTCCAGTGTCGGCATGGGTACGCTGACGGTCAATGCGGTGGGCATTACGCAGACGGGGGCGATCACGCAAGCGGCGGGCTCGGGCGCGGCGACGTTTAACGCCGGCGCCGGGGTCATCACGCTGACCAATGCGGGCAACGACTTCACCGGCGCGGTGTCGCTCAATAACAGCGGCGCGAACAACGTCGCGGTGACCGATGCCAACGCGCTCACGCTGGGCGCTTCCAGCGTGGGCACGGGAAGCCTGTCGGCGACGGCGCTTGGCGGAGGCGCGATCACGCAGAGCGGCGCGATCACGCAAGCGGCGGGCTCGGGCGCGGCGACGTTCACCACCGAGGGCGGCGCGGTCACTCTCGCCAACGCGTCGAACAGCTTCGGCGGCACGGTGAACGCCGACTCGACCAACGGCGGCGCGGCGAGCGCCGCCGCGGTGAGCATCACCGACTCGACCGCGATGGTGGTTGGCACGGTCAGGGGCAACCCGGTCACGTTGAGCGCGCCGAGCATCGCACGCGACGCCACCACGCACTTGATCACCGCGACGCAGGCGTTCCTCACCGCGAGCGCCGGCAACGTCGGCGGCGCGCTGGGCAACGCCGCGACCTCGATCAACTTCGCGAGCGGCATCACCGAGATCACGGTCGGCGCGGGCACGGCGGACCTCACCGGGCCGGCGAGCGTGCCGTTGATCCTTTCCGGCGCGCCCGCGCCGACGTCGATCTTCTACAACGGCGTGCTGATCACGCCGCCGGATCCGGGCGCGGCGGCGGCGATCACCTCGTCGCAGGCGGCTACGACCGAGATCTCGATGCTCGCGTGCTTCGGCGAGAGCCGCAAAGGCGTGCCCTGCCCCTTACGCCGCCCGCCGCTACCCGGCTTCGAACCCGGAACCCGGAACCCGGAACTCGAAACCCTGCGCTAGCGCGGGAGCGTCCGCGCGAGCCCCCACCCTACGACCTCCGCGGCGCCTGCTTTGCGCAGCATCCGCGCGAGCTCCTTGAGCGTCGCGCCGGTGGTCAGCACGTCGTCCACCACCGCGACCCGCTTGCCGTGGAGATCAGTGTCGCAGACGAAGGCGCGGCGCACGTTCTTCGCGCGCTCGCCCCACGGCAGTGCGGCCTGCGATGAAGTCTCGGCCACCTTGCGGCAGGCAAGGGGCAGACTTTTTGGGTATTCGCTCATCGTGTATCTGATGGGGATAGCGATAGGGCTCTTCATCGCAGCGGCGGCAACTACCGCGTATGCCGCCGTCCTCGCGGGTCAGCTGGTAGCTGCTGAATCTGACGCCTCGACCGAGTCCGGTGCAAGGAGTGCTTGGGATACAGAAGTCGCAAATGCTCGCAACATGAAATGCACCCGTGCCGAAGCGAACGTGTGCCAGCAGGACTGCTCCATGCTGAGGCGATCATCACCTCTGGTTATCCCCCGTCGGCGGCGTGCCCACGAGTCGGCCACACATGGCTGCGTTTCCATATCGCCGATTTCAGCCGATCAAAGGATAAATACGATCTGACCCTGGCCGTCAGATCATATTTGGTTCACGACAGTTGAACCGGCGCCATCGCCACTCCCCCGTTTACTGCCCGATCGTCGAATCGGCACCGCCACTTTTCGACTGGCTGGCGCGCTCGCGCAGTTTTTGCACTTCCTTTTCGCTTAACACACGGAAACGCTCGGCCTCGATTTGACGGGCGACGCGCTCCGGTTCGCGGCCGCTTTCGGCAAAGCGACCGAATGCGCCCTGCTGCCACGCGAACAGCGCAAGGTTCAAAAGCAGGAAGATCAGGAATGCGAGTTTCACGGGTTAGCCGATCAATCGAACTGCGCGCGCAGCGCCAGGCCGCGCAAGACCAGATTATGTTCGATCGAGGCCGTCTCGATCGACAGGCGCGCGCGAAGGGCTGCCGCATTTCCGCCGGTTAGAACCACGCGCGGTGTGGTGCTCAGCCGCGCGGCGAAGCGGCGCCAGACCTGATGCACCAGTCCGGCCTGAGCGTCGAGCACGCCGGTGATGATCGCCGCGTCGGTGTTATCGGGAAAGCTGGAGGCCGCGCCGGTGGAGGCGGGCAAGCCGGCTGTTTCTCGTGCGAGAGATTCGAGCATCAAGCGCACACCGGGCGCGATGAACCCGCCGATGAATCGCGCTTCGCGCGGATTCGAGTCATTCGGCTCGATGCAATCGACCGTCGTCGCTGTGCCGGCGTTGACGACGACCAGCGCTTCTGCCGGCGATAGCGAACACGCACCGAGCATGCAGTGCCAGCGATCTGCGCCCAGTTGCTGCGGGTCGCGATACCCGTTGATGAGCGAAATCGGTCCGTCAAAACGCAGCTGTGCACGCAACCAGCGAACTGCGCCGAGTTCAAGAGTGCGCGCCGCTTGTTCGACAGCGGCCACCACGTCATCGCCGGCAACATTGCATGCAATTACCGGGACGCCCGGCGGCACTTTGTCGCGCCAACGCTCGACCAGTTGCGAAGCGATATCCGCTACATCCCGATGCAACACCCATTGCGGATCGTGCAGCTGCCCGACTTGCCCATCTGCTGCCGCCTGCGCCCACTTGATCGCCGAGTTGCCGACGTCGAGCAGCAGCGTCATCGCCGCACCCTCATTGCCTCAACAAAACGTCGCCCACGCTGATGCGGTGAATCACGCCGCCCGACTCGAGCAGCAGTCGCCCGAACCGGTCAACCTCGATCACTCGGCCGCTGATGACTCTCTGATTGCCATCGACCACATCGACGATGTCGCCGCGTGCTTCGAGCAGCCGATTGAAGCGCGCGCAAAAAGGATCGAAGCCGTCGCGCACGAATTGCGCGGCGGCGGCGATGATTGCGCCGCCCAACCGTCCGATCCACGGCTCTCGCCGGCGCTCGATCGATGCTGCAAGCAACTGATCGAGCGCAATCGCCGGCTGTTCGATCGCGCGGCGCGCCGCGTCATCGAGACGCAGATTCATGCCGACGCCGATCACCAGTGTGTATTTCGAGTCGCGATCCATCACCAGCTCGCTCAAGATACCCGCCAGCTTGTGGCCGTTGGCGCGAATATCGTTGGGCCATTTGAGTTGCACCGTCACGCCATGCTCGCCCAGACACTCGCCCAACGCGACGCCGCACGCCAGCGTTACCGCCGACAGCGAGCCGGGAGCGGCGACTATCGGAATCGCAACGGAAAACAGCAGTGCGTCGCCGGGTGCCGCGCGCCACGCCCGCTTGTGACGTCCGCGACCCCCGGTCTGAAAATCGGCCGCGCGCAATACGCACTGGGACGGTTGGCTCGCGCGCGCTCGAACCACCAGGTCGTCATTGGTCGAGCCGGTGATTGCGACCGCTTCCACGCCGCAGTTGCCGGACCATGCACGAGTCAACACCTGCTCGATTTCATGCCTGGCGAGCGGTGTCGAGCCGATTCGATTCGATGTCAACGTCGAAGACAGCGTTGCATCCAAGGGGTCATCTCCAGGTGCGAAATATGGATTGAATTTAACATCGGTAGAGACGCGCTTGTCAGGTCGCGGGTATGCGGCCGACAATGGCTCGATGAGCGCCTCGACTTTTATCGGCAAGCCGTGGCATTCGCGGCGATCGCCGTTCGCGCGCACCGCATGCGCGGTCTATGCGCTGCTGCTCGTGTATTCGGGCTTGGCGCCGTGGAGCGGCTGGCGCGATCTGGGACTCAACCCGTTTGCCTACCTGGCGGCACCGATTCCCGCGCACGTGACGAACTTCGATCTTGTGGTGAATGTGCTCGTGTACCTGCCGTTCGGCGCACTGCTGGTGCTGGCGCTGCATCCAACGGCGCGCGGATTAAGGGCGGTGTTGATCGCTTCGCTTGCCGGGCTGGTGCTCGCAGCCGGCATCGAAGCGGTGCAAAGCTTTCTTCCGACGCGCATTCCATCGAACCTGGATCTGCTGACCAACTCGGGCGGCGCGCTACTGGGAGCGCTGATCGCTGCGCCGCTCGCATCGAGCCTGATCGATCGCGGCCGATTGGCCGATTGGCGCATGCGCTGGTTCGAGCGCCGAGCATCGGTGCTGCTGCTGATCGTCGCGCTCTGGCCCGCAGCACAGATTTATCCGGAGTCGATGTTGTTCGGCAATGGCGACATTTATGCAGAGCTCGACAAATTTTTGGCCGCGTTCGGCGGCTCGCTGCCGGCGATCGATGCCGGCACTTTCGGTGTGGCCGGGTTCGCCGGCGAATTTGGTGTTGCCGAGTTCATCCTCGCCGAAGCCTTTGTAGTAGCGGCGGCCACTCTCGCGGTCGGGTTAGCGTTCGCCTCCACCATGCAGCCGCAGGCCCCCCGCGTCTGGCTGCTGTTGGCGCTGCTGGTGGCGGCGTTGTTGTTCAAAACGCTGGCGAGTGCGGTGCAGTTCGGCCCGGAGCGCGCACTGACGTGGCTGACTCCCGGCGCCTACGGCGGATTGGCGCTCGGCACGCTGTCGCTGCTGGCTGCCAGCGCGGGGCCGCGTGTGTGGTCTGCGCGCTTTGCGATGATGGCGCTGGTCGCGTTGTTCGTTGCCGTGAATCTCGTTCCGGACAATCCGTATTACATTGACGCGATCGGCACTTGGCGGCAGGGCATGCTGCTGAACTTCAATGCCCTGGCGCACTGGTTGTCGCTGCTCTGGCCGTACGCGCTGGCGATTGGGCTGACCGCGGCATTGTTATCGCGCGGCACCGCCATGCACACATCATCGCGGCACCTATAATTTGCCGATGAGCTACTACCGGCGTCACGTTTTCTTCTGTCTTAACGAACGCGAAGACGGCGCAGCCTGCTGCGGGTGCCATAACGCCGCTGAGATGCAAAAGCATACCAAGGCGCGCATCAAGGAGCTCGATCTGAATGGCGAAGGCAACATACGCATTAACAAATCCGGCTGCCTTGACCGTTGTGACGAAGGTCCTTGTATCGTCGTCTATCCCGAAGGGGTCTGGTACACGTATGTCGACGTGCACGACATCGACGAGATCATCGATAAACACCTGATAAAAGGCGAGGTCGTCGAGCGGCTCCGCATTTGATGCCGGCGCCGGTCGAAAAGATATTGATCGACGGTGCAGCCGGCCGCATCGAACTTGCAATCGACTGGCCGGGGCAGGCGGCGCAGGGAATCGTCACCATCGGCCATCCGCATCCGCTGTTCGGCGGCACCTTGGACAATAAGGTGGTTGCCACGATTGCACGCACCTTTGCCGGCCTTGGCTGGCTCGCGGTGCGGCCCAATTTTCGCGGCGTCGGTGCCACTGCCGGCACGCATGACGAGGGAGATGGCGAGACCGAGGACTTTCTGCACGTGATCGATGCCGTGCCGAAACTGCCGGCCGTGCGCTCGAAACTACGCGAAGAAGTGCCGATCGCCGTCGCCGGTTTTTCGTTCGGCAGCTTCGTCGCCGCTAAAGCGGCTCAAGCGCTCGCCGCTTCGAATAAAACGATGCGCCATGTGGTGCTTGTAGGTTTGGCCGCCGGTAAATGGCCGATGCCGAGCGTCGCTCGCGAGACGCTGGTTATTCATGGTGAGCTGGATGAAACGATTCCATTGGCCGATGTACTCGACTGGGCGCGCCCGCAGGACTTGCCAATCGTCGTTATTCCCGGCGCGGATCACTTTTTCCATCGTCGACTGGCGCTATTGAAGCGCCTGATAAGTGTGCATATTCAAGGCATGCCCGCGATTGACGCGGCCCACCAAACTGATTAAAAGTAATCGATGGACGGCACCCTCGTCTACTCGAAAACGCCCAGAGGCATCGCGGAGATCTCACTGCGCAGCGCACAGTTGCCGATGCCGACGCGCCGCGTGCTGATCATGATCGACGGCAAACGCTCGGTCGACGATCTTTCGATCCTGGTTAAACCCGGAGAAATCGTCGGCGTCATCGCGAGTCTGGAAAGCGGCGGGCTGATCCAGAGCATTTCGCATCGTGGCGTGCTGGATGTGCCGACGATCAATGGCCGCGAGAACGAATCCGGCCTGCCCTCGGCGTTAAGCGGACCGACGACCAGCGGCGGCCTCGACGACCGTGATCCGAACCCGATCACGCTGGAAGAAGTCAAGCGGCGTGCGGTGCGCGGGCTGAACGATCGGCTGGGTCCCGATGCGGAAACGCTGGCGATTCGTATCGAAAAGTGCCGCACGATCGAAGAGTTTCGCAACTGCGTGCGTGAAGCCGAGCGGTTTATCTCGATGGCACTCGGTGCCAATGCGGCCCAGGATTATCTAAAATCGTTGCGTCGCCGCGGGTGAAAGAACTAGTTGCAGACTGAACCGCCGAGCGAGTTTGCGTTCCAAACGTTGTTGTTGCCAGTTCACTTTCGACACACACCTGCAGCACGGCTTCTTCTCGCGCCTCACCTGGTCTCGTTTCCCATGTTTCGTTCTGTGCTGACGCTACTCGCGACGTTGTTCCTGTTGGCGGCATCGCACGCTTCTGCGCAACCGGCGCCCACATTGGCAGCGCGCTCCTGGTTGCTGATCGATGCCACCAGCGGAACACGGCTGGCCGCGCACGAGCCTGCAGCCCGACTGGAACCGGCATCGCTGACCAAGTTAATGACGGCTTACGTCGTATTTACGGCACTCAATGAGGACCGCATTGCGCTTGCCGATACCGTCATCGTGTCGCCGGCGGCGTTCGCGGCACCGGGCAAGGCAGGCGCGCGCATGTATCTGGAGCCCGGGCGCGCGGTCAGCGTCGATGAGTTGCTGCGCGGCATGCTGACCGTTTCCGCGAGCGATGCCGCCGTGGCGCTGGCGGAACGCAGCGCGGGCAGCATCGATGCATTCGTTGCCCGCATGAACGCTGAAGCGCGCCGCCTCGGCATGAGCAATACGCATTTCGCAAATCCCACCGGGCAATCCGACGCGCAAAATTATTCGAGCGCCGAAGATCTGGCGATTCTTGCGCGGCGCCTGCTTGCCGATTTTCCGCAGCATGCACCGCTGTTTGCGCAGCGCGAATTTGCCTACAACAACGTGTCGCAGGCAAACCGCAACCGGCTTCTATGGACCGATTCGCATATCGACGGCATGAAGACGGGGCAGCTCGCCGCCGCCGGATGGTCGATCGTCGCGACCATCGCTCGAGCGCAGGGCAAGGGCGAGCACAGCTTCCAGCGGCGCCTGATCGCAGTGGTGCTCGGCGCGCCGAGCGAAGCAGCGCGCACGCAGGAGACGCTGCGCCTGATCAATCACGGCTATGCAGCGTTCGATACGGTTCGGCTCTATAGACGCGGTGATGTGCTGGCGCACCCCGAGGTCTGGAAGGGTGATCGCGGCGTGGTGCCGGTCGGCGTGGATCGCGACGTGTATGTGACCGTGCCGGCCAGCGAGCTGCGCGCGCTCGGAGCCGAATCGCTGAAGTCGCGGCTCGAGCGCCCCGAGCCCTTGATGGCGCCGCTGCAGCAGGGCGAAACCATCGGCCGCATGATGATCAGCGCAGGCGGGCGGACGGTGGCCGACGTGCCGGTAGTCGCGCTTGAACGAGTCGAGCCCGGAGGCCTTTGGCGCCGCGCGTACGATGCAATTGTGCTGTGGTGGAGGAAACGCAGTGATTGATTGGCAACAGGCAACTTGTTATTTGAACGGTGAATGGACCGCATTGGCCGACGCCAAGGTATCGGTGCTCGATCGCGGCTTCATTTTCGGCGATGGCGTCTATGAAGTCGTCGCGGTCGATACCAGCGACGGTCTTCGCGCGCCGTTTTGCGCGCATGAGCACTTCGCTCGCCTGCAACGCAGCCTTGATCTCGTTCGCATCGACAATCCGCTCGACCTGGACGAGTGGCTTGATGTGACCGCCGAAGTGATCGACCGCCATCCATGGCCGCGCCAGCTCGTATACGTTCAAGTCACGCGCGGCGCGGCGCGGCGCGATCATCCGTTTCCTGCGGGTGTCAAGCCGACGGTATTCGTCAGCACGTCGCCCTGGCCGGCGATTCCGGCCGAGCAGATCGAGTGTGGCGTCGCTGCGGTCACGCATGCCGACGAGCGCTGGCTGCATTGCGATATCAAGAGCACATCACTGCTCGGCAATGTGCTGATGAAGCAATACGCGATCGATCACGACGCGAGTGAAACCGTGATGTTGCGCGACGGTTTTTTAACCGAGGGATCCAGCACCAATATCAGCGTAATCAAACATGGCGTCATCAGCATGCCGCCGAAGACGGTGCAGATCCTGCCCGGGATCACCGTCGACGGCATTGCGCAGATTGCCGAACAGCACGGCGTTAGAGTCGACGTGCGGCCGGTCGCTGCAGCCGAGCTGCACGCGGCCGACGAAATCTGGTTGAGCTCGTCCGGCCGTGAAGTGCTCGCGATCGTTTCGCTCGACGGCGTGCCAGTGGGGACTGGAGCAAATGCGGGCCAACCCGGCCCCATGTTTCGCAGCATGTACGAGTGGTTTCAGCACGCCAAACAGGTGGACGCCAGGCGCTGGGCCACGCTGCGATCCGAACGGTTGATCAACAAACAAGCTGCATGAGTGATGAACCTGACCCATCCGACTTGACGCCGCGCCCACCCGGGCTGACGTTTCCGACCGATTTCCCGATCAAGATCATGGGCCGCCGGGTCGACGAGTTCGCGCAGGCCATCGTTGAAGTCGTGCAGGAGCACGCGCCCGACTTCGATGCCAGCACGCTCGAAATGCGCACATCGAAGGACGGCAACTATTTATCGGTCACCGCAACGATTCGCGCGACCTCACGCGAGCAGCTGGATAATCTTTACCGCGCGCTGACGGCGCATCCGCTGGTAAAGGTGGTTTTGTAACTTGATGATCGTTCGGCAGCTCGGCCGCGCGGATTACGTGCGTACCTGGCACGCGATGCGGGAGTTCAACGCGCAGCGTCGGGCGGACACCGAAGACGAGCTGTGGCTGGTCGAGCACGCTGCGGTCTTTACGCTCGGCCAGGCCGCGCGGCGTCAGCATCTGCTGGCCGCCACCGACATTCCGGTCGTAGCCACCGACCGCGGCGGGCAGATTACCTATCACGGCCCCGGACAGGTCGTTGCCTATCCGCTGCTCGATTTGCGGCATCTGGGCATCTACGTCAAGGAACTGGTGTTTCGCATCGAACAGGCGGTGATACAAACGCTTGCATCGTTCGACGTGGAGGGCCGGCGGGTGCCGGGCGCGCCTGGCGTTTACGTGCGCTGGCCGCAAAGCGGCGCACCTGCGCCATTCGCGGGACTGGCGAAGATCGCGGCGATCGGCATCAAGGTAGCCGGCCGCGGTAGTTACCATGGCGTGGCGCTGAATGTTGCGATGGACTTAACCCCGTTCTCGCTGATCGACGCATGCGGCTACGCAGGATTGCCGACCGTCGATCTTGCAGCGCTCGGCGTCGCTGTTGACGCCGAGAACGTCAAGGCGAGACTGACCGAGCGCCTGCAGGCGCAGCTCGCTGCAGGTAGCCCGGTTTCGGGCATGCAGCTTGCGCCCGGCCGATTGTCGTCGGCCGCATAAGTACCAAAAGAACGGATGCCGATCCCAAGATAATCGCGTTATCTTCGCGCTGTTGCGTTTTAACAGCGCGGCCTCAGCATGCTTACTCGCCGAGTAGCGGGTTTTCCAAGCGTTGAAGACGCGCTGACGCACCGTTCTGCTTGCATCCGCTGTGCAACCCGCTCCGCCTAGCCATCCCTCAAGGAAGACTCCATGAAAACTCTGGATGATCCCGCCCTCGCGAGCTCGCAAGAGCTCACGTCGCTGCTCACTGCGCTCAGCGCGCTGCGTAAAGGCGATGCCACGGTTCGATTGCCACTGCACTGGCAGGGAGTCGCCGGCAAGGTCGCCGACGCGTTCAACGATGTCGTCGAGCAAAACGCCGCAATGGCGGAAGAACTGGCGCGGCTGCGGCGGGTCGTCGGCAAGGAGGGCAAGTTGAAGCAACGTGCGTCGTTAACCGAGGCGCGCGGCTTCTGGGCCGAATCGATCGAATGCGTCAATTCGCTGATCGACGATCTAGTGCATCCGACCAGCGAAGTTGCGCGAGTGATCGGTGCGGTGGCGCAAGGCGATCTGTCGAAAAGCATGGCGCTCGAAATCGAGGGCCGGCCACTGGAAGGTGAGTTCCTGCGGACCGCCAAGACGATTAATAAGATGGTCGATCAGCTCGGCAATTTTTCCGCCGAGGTCACACGCGTCGCGCGCGAGGTCGGCACCGAAGGCAAGCTCG
>CAZKNV010000026.1:0-11093 GCA_964554145.1 uncultured Burkholderiaceae bacterium | reverse complement strand
GAAGGCGCGTTCTATCTGTTTGCGCTGCGGCTCGTTCCGCTGTTCCCGTTCTTCGTTGTCAACCTGGTGATGGGACTGACGAAGATCCGCACCTGGACTTTCTACTGGGTGAGCCAGCTCGGCATGCTGGCCGGCACGATCGTTTACGTCTACGCCGGCACCCAGCTCGGCGAGTTCCGCATCTCGGCCGGGCTGCTGATCGCCTTTGCACTGCTCGGCATCTTTCCGCTCGCAGCGAAAAAGGTGCTCGATGCGATCAAGGCGCGCAAGGTCTATGCGAAGTGGAACGACCGGCGCCCCGCTTCGTACGATTACAACCTGGTCGTGATCGGCGCCGGCTCGGCCGGGCTGGTCTCCGCCTATATCGCGGCGGCGACCAAGGCGAAGGTTGCGCTGGTGGAGAAGCACAAGATGGGCGGCGACTGCCTGAACACCGGCTGCGTGCCATCCAAAGCGCTGATCCGCTCGGCGAAGCTGCTCTCGCATATCGCACGCTCGCGCGAGTTCGGGATCGATCAGGCGAGCGCGAAGTTCGATTTCGCCGACGTGATGGAGCGTGTGTCCCGCGTCATCAAGGAAGTCGAGCCGCACGATTCGGTCGAGCGCTACAGCGCGCTCGGCGTTGAATGCGTTGCGGGCCAGGCGAAGATCACGACACCGTGGACGGTTGAAGTCGAAACCGCGGCGGGCAAGAAGACGCTGACGACCAAGTCGATCGCGATCGCGGCCGGCGCGCGGCCGTTCGTGCCGCCAATTCCCGGAATCGATCAGGTCGGCTATCTGACCTCGGACTCGGTATGGGGCCTGCGCGAACTGCCGCGCCGGCTCGTCGTACTTGGCGGTGGGCCGATCGGCTGCGAATTGACGCAGGCATTTGCCCGGCTTGGCAGCAAAGTTACGCAAGTCGAGATGCTGCCGCGTTTAATGGTGCGTGAAGATCCGGAAGTGTCGCGGCGTGTGCGCGACCGCTTTGTCGCCGAGGGCATCGATGTCAGGCTCAATCACAAGGCCGTGCGCTTCGAAGCCCACGACGGCGCGCGCCGGTTGATCGCCGAACACGAAGGCAGGCAAGTCACGATCGAGTTCGATCAGGTGCTGTTCGCTGTCGGCCGCGCTCCAAACACGAGCGGCTACGGGCTCGAAGAGCTCGGCATCAACGTCACCAGGCAGAAGACCGTCGAGACCGACGACTATCTGCAGACGATCTATCCGAATATTTTCGCGTGCGGCGATGTCGCAGGCCCCTATCAATTTACGCACACCGCGTCGCATCAGGCATGGTACGCCGCGGTCAACGCGCTGTTCGGCACGTTCAAGAAATACAAGGCCGACTACCGCGTGATTCCGTGGGCAACGTTTACCGATCCGGAAGTGGCGCACGTCGGCTTGAACGAGCAGGAAGCGAAGGAAAGGAAGATCGCGTACACCGCCACCGTCTACGGCATTGATGATCTCGATCGCGCGATCGCCGAC
This sequence comes from uncultured Burkholderiaceae bacterium, assembly GCA_964554145.1. GTDB lineage: Bacteria > Pseudomonadota > Gammaproteobacteria > Burkholderiales > Burkholderiaceae_F > JACCZX01. Next base: position 9,620 of record CAZKNV010000026.1, on the reverse strand, counting down.
GGCGAGGCCGACGGTTTCGTCAAGGTGCTGACCGTCCCGGGCACCGACAAGATCCTCGGCGTGACGATCGTCGGGGAGCACGCGGGCGATCTGATCGCCGAGTACGTGCTGGCAATGAAGCAGAACCTGGGGCTTAGCAAGATTCTCGGCGCGATCCATATTTATCCCACGCTGGTCGAAGCAAACAAGTACGCGGCAGGCGCGTGGAAGCGCTCGACGGTCACGCAGGGTCAATGGGATGTACTTGCTGCGTACCAGGCCTGGCGGCGCGGTGCGGGCGGATTCGGCGCGGTGCTGCGCGCGCTGATTGCGATGAACGGCAACAAGCGCCGCGCGTATACCGACGAGAAGGACCAGATGCATGGCGGAATGCACGAAGCCAAGGCGTAGTTTCTTGCTCGCCGTGGTAGCACTCCCGTGCGGTGCGCTCGCGTTACCGCTGGGCGCGCTCGCACAAGCCGCGTTCGATCACACGCATGCTGCGTGGGATACGCTGTTGCGCAAGCATGTACGACTGATCAACGATGGCCGCGCAAGCCAGGTGAACTACAAGGCGCTGGCCGAAGATCGCGCGGCGCTCGGTGCTTATCTGCAATCGCTGTCGGCCATCACGTCGGCGCAGTACGCCGGCTGGAGCAAGACGCAGCAGTACGCGTTCCTTGCCAACGCCTACAACGCGTTCACGATCGAAAAGATTTTGACGCGCTATCCGAATCTGAAATCAATTCGCGACTTCGGCATCGTGATCGGCAATCCGTGGAAGGACCGCTTCTTCACCTTGCTCGGCAAACCGGAGCATCTGGACGGCATCGAGCACGACACGATGCGCGCGCCCGGCGTGTTCGACGATCCGCGAGTGCACGTTGCCGTCAACTGCGCAGCGGTCGGCTGCCCGATGCTGGGCCACCGCGCGTTCACGCCCGAGCGGCTCGATGCGCAGCTCGACGAACTGTTCCTGCGCTTCATGTCGGACCGCTCGCGCAACCGCTATAACGCGCAAGCGAAAGCGGTCGAGCTATCGCGCATCTTCGATTGGTACGGCAAGGATTTCGAGAAAGACCACAAAGGCTTCTCATCGGTCAACGACGTCGTAGCGAAGTACGCCGATCAACTGTCCGATGCACCCGCCGATCGTGCGCAACTGCGTACCGGCCAGACGCCGATCCGCTTTCTCGAATACGACTGGTCGCTGAACGACGTGCGCTAACGTGCGCGTTCCGTGATACGAAAAAATCGCTAAATCGGGGTCAGACCCCGATTATTTTTGTGCGCCTGGCCGTTGTCATTCCGACGCTTAACGAGGCTGCAACCATCGCGGCGGCGCTTGGCCGACTGGCGCCGCTGCGCGCGCGCGCCGTCCTCGTGACGGTCGTCGACGGCGGAAGCACCGACGCGACGATGGTCAATGCGGCTCCGCATGCCGATCGTGTGCTGCATTCGGAGCGTGGCCGCGCGGTGCAGATGAACGCCGGTGCGCGCGCTGCGCTCGAGGTCGGCGACGTTAGTGCGCTGCTTTTTCTGCATGCAGACAGCGAATTGCCGGTTGACGCCGACCGCTTGATTGAGCGCGCGCTGCAAACAAGCGGCCGCGCGTGGGGACGCTTCGACGTGCGCATCGCAGGCGAAGCGCCAATGCTCAAGGTGGTGTCGACGATGATGAACTGGCGCTCGCGATTGACCGGCATCTGCACCGGCGATCAGGCGATCTTCGTCACCCGCGCGGCATTCGAGCAGCTCGGCGGCTTTGCCCCGATTGCGTTGATGGAGGACATCGAATTTTCGAAGCGGGCGAAGGCAATCTCCTGGCCGGTTGCAATAGGCAAACGAGGCACGCGCGTCATTACCTCGGGACGCCGGTGGCAACGTCACGGCGTATGGCGCACCATCGTGCTGATGTGGCGCTACCGCCTTGCGTACTTTTTCGGCGCCGATCCGCAGCAACTGGCGCAACGCTATCGCGATGCACGTTAGCCGGCCGCTTCTCGCTTGCACCCTCGCGGCCAAATGAAGCGGCTGGTTCTCGCGGGCGGCGGTCAGGCGCACGTCTTCGTGATGCGCGCGCTCGCGCGCAAGCAGCCGGTCGATTACGAAGCCGTGCTGGTCACTCCGTCCGATCAACTGATTTACACCGGCATGTTGCCGGGCTGGATCGCAGGTCATTATCAATTAGCCGAGTTGACGATTGAACTGGCACCGCTGTTGCGGGCGGCAAAGATGCGGTGGATTCAGGCGCGGATCGAATCGCTCGATCTCCAAAAACGCGTTGCCCACACCGACCGCGGCGAAGCGATCGATTTCGATCTGCTGTCGATCGCCACCGGGCCCGCGCCCAATTTCGACGCGATCAAGGGCGCGCGCGATCACGCGCTGCCGCTGCGGCCGCTCGACCGGTTTGTCGCCGAGTGGCAGCGCATTGCTATGCGAGCGCAATCTGCGCGCGCGCCGTTTCGCCTGACGATCATCGGCGCAGGCGCCGGTGGAATCGAGATTGCGTTGGCAGCTCGCCATCGGCTTGCCGGTGTGCGGCTGCAGCTGATCACAGGCGGAGTTCCGATCTTGCCGGGGCACCATGCGCGCGCGCGCGCGCTTGCGTGTCGCGCGCTGATTCGCGCCGGCGTTCAGCTTATCGAAGCATTCGCCGAGCAGGTTGCGCCCGACACCATCACGCTCAACACCGGCAGCACATTACCGACCGACGCCACATTGCTGATGACCGGCGCAGCGGCACCTTCGTGGCTGCGGCAATCCGGGCTGGCGATGGATGAAGACGGGTTCGTCGCGATCAACGACTGCTTGCAATCAACGTCGCATGACTTCGTCTTCGCCGCAGGAGATTCCGCGACGATGATGCATGCGCGGCGTCCGAAGTCCGGCGTCTACGCGGTGCGCGCCGGGCCACGATTGGCCAACAATCTGCAGGCGGCAATGTCCGCAGCGCCGCTTACACAATGGCGGCCGCAGCGGCGCGCCCTGTATCTGCTATCGACCGGCGCCAAGCACGCGATTGCTTCATGGGGCCGCATCGCATTCAGCGGGCACTGGGTGTGGCGCTGGAAAAACCGGATCGATTGCGACTACATTGCGAAGTTCAAGGCCGCCGAATGACATGCGCACGCTTGCGATTCTTGCCTTCATTGTCATCATCCTGCCGCTGCTGCTTCTCGCGGCCGGACAGTTCGGATTGCTGAAGGGCCGGGCACCCACCGAACCCGGCCTGCGCGAAGGCAAGTTAAAGCCGCCCTCGCGCACGCCCAACAGCGTCAGCAGTCAGGCCGATGCGTGGCCGAAGGGCGAATATGCAGTCGAGTACGCAACGATCGAGCCGTTCGCGTTCACGCAGGACTCTGCCCTGGCAATGAACCGGCTGCGCGATGTGCTGGCCGGCTGGCCTGGTGCACGCATCGTCGAGAACAGTCCGGATTACGTCTACGTGCAGTTTGAAACGCGCTGGCTGCGCTTTGTCGACGACGCAGAGTTTCTACTGGACCCTGCGGAACGCGTGATTCACGTACGTTCCGCATCGCGGCTCGGCCGCAGAGATTTCGGCGCCAATCGCGCGAGGATCGAGGCGATTCGCCGCCGAGCCGATCTACGTTGACTCCGACAGCGGCGCCGGCGCATCGCCCTGCAAGCGCTTGCGCACCAGATCGATATAGCTGCGCAGCGCATATAGCTCGTCCGCGTACGACAACGGTATGCTCACTTGCTCGACGCGGTGTTCCAGTTCGTTAAGCCGCGGCAGTAATTCGGCCGGTTTTGCATCCGCCTCGCTTGCAGCCTCTTCGATCTCGCGCAGCTGCCGGTACCAGCGAAACACGCGCGAACGAATGCGAAACTCATACAGCGGCGGCACTATTCGCGAGAGCGGAATCAGGATCGCGATGATCGACACCAGCACGACCCACATGCGATCGATCAGGTTCGCGACCCAAAATGGCAATTGCCGCTGCAACAACGGCGGTCCCTGGCGATAGAACCGATCCGCTTCCTTGGCGAGCGGAAACTCGGTCGCGGCGCCGTTCGGAAACTCTCCGGCCGGGCCGAACCATGAGCTGTCGCCATGGATACGCTGCGCGGCCTGCACGAACAGTTGTATCAGTGCCGGATGCAGGTCCTCGGTTGCCACCATGCTCGCCGTGGCGGCCACCAGAGGAACGTCTGCGGGCGGCATGTCCCGCGCCAGATCGACGGTGCCACGCGGCATCGTGATGCTCGTTAGAAACTCGAAGCGACGCGCATAAGCGTCGGCTTGCGGAAACTCGAGCAAGCGAATACCCGGCGTCTGCAGCAGCATGCGCACCAGCGCCGACTCGGGCGCCGATACGAACACGAGTGCATCCAGCTCGCCACCGAGCAGCGCGACCACGGCCGGGGTCGGCGGCAGCCGCTGCAGATTCATCTGCGCGGGGTCGATCCTGTTTGCGTGCAACAGCTTGTCGATCAGATTGGCAGCGCCGCTGCCCCGCGCGCCGATATTCAGGCTCAGCGGCGTCAGCTGCTGCAGGCGTTCCAACGTGCCATCAGGCACCGTGCGCCGCGCCGCATCGGTGCGATAGAACAGCCACACCGGCTCCAGAAACAGGTTGCCCAGCGAAACCAACGGACGGCCGCTGGTGTCTTCGTCGACGGCATAAATTGCATCGCTGGCCCCGCTTTGCATGAATGCGATATCGACGCCGGAATTGGCATCGCGCAGCAGTCGGCGATTCTCGGCCGCGCCTGCGGTCGTGCGCAATTCGACCCGAATACCGAATCGCGCGAGCTCGCTGGCATACCGCTTGCCGAACTCGGAGTAGGCGCCTTGCTCCGGCCCGGTGGCTAGCACGACCGTGCGGGGCGGTGTCGGATCGAGGATCAGGTAGGCAAGCCACAGAAGTCCCAAGGCGAGCAAAATGAACGGACCCACACTGATGGCCAGTTCGCGTAATGACACCAGCGACATTTGCGGAAGACGTGGCATGCGAACGATTATGCCGTTGCCGCGGCCCGTGACACGCCGCGCTGCATAATCGAATTACGTCTAAGTTTCCAGGAGCTTGAGATGCGCTTTGAGCATGACCCCGAAGGATTACGGCTGCCGATCAAGCTCGACACGGCGAGCAACGGCGAGTACGCGCCGATTCCGCTCGCTCCGGTACACCGCCAGGCGCGCCGGCTCGCGTTCGATGCAGCCACCGCGAACGCAAAGCGGCTGGGCATCGGCCGCCGCAGCTTTCTGGTGTCCGCATGCGGAGCGGCGTCATCGCTGCTCGCGATGAACGAGGCCTACGCAGTGAACGGACCACGCGGCGGGTTCTATCAAATCCAACGCGACGCCGCGCTCGACCTGCAGCTTGCACGTTCGTCGGTCGACGGCACGGAATTTATCTTCGACGTGCAAGGTCATTTCGTAAATCCGACCGGAGCGTGGTTAAAGCGACTGCCGCCCGGCGCAAAACCGATGCAGGGGTTTGCCTCTACTGCGCGCTGCGAGCCGCATAAAGGGCCAGGCGAGCTGGACTATCTGCGCTGCATCGGACCCGATCAGTTCGTCAAGGATGTTTTCATGGATTCCGATACCGATCTGATGGTGCTGTCCTTCGTGCCGTCGACACGCGAAGGCGAGCCGCTGACTATCGAAGAAGCCGCGGCGACTGCGCGCATCGTCGAACAACTGAGCGGCACTCATCGTCTGCTGCTGCACGGTCGAGTCAACCCGAATCAGCGCGGCGACCTCGAAGGCATGGACGAGCTGGCCGCGCGCTACAAGATCTCGGCGTGGAAGACGTACACGCAATGGGGGCCGGCTGGCGCCGGCGGCTTCTACATGGACGACGAGCCCGGTATCAGGCTGATTGAAAAGGCGCGCAAGCTCGGCATTCGCAATATCGCGATTCACAAGGGTCTCGCGTTCGGCCCGAAGTCGTACGAGCACTCGACCTGCGCCGATATCGGCAGAGTTGCCAAGCGCTATCCCGATGTGAACTTTCTGATCTATCACTCGGGCTTCGTCCCGAACAAGGCCGAAGGCCCGTATGACCCCAAGCGCGCCGACGGCATCGATGCGCTGGTGACCAGCCTGCTCGAAAACGGCATCAAGCCCGGAGCCAACGTGTACCCCGAGTTGGGCTCCACCTGGCGATTGGCGATGCGCGATCCGGACACCGCCGCGCACACGATCGGCAAGCTCGTCAAATATTGCGGCGAGAACAACGTGCTGTGGGGGACAGATTCGATCTGGTACGGATCGCCGCAAGATCAGATTCAGGCATTTCGCACATTCCAGATCGCACCGGAATTGCGCGACAAGCACGGGTACGCCGAGGTCACTCCCGCGCTGCGCGCGAAGATCTTCGGACTCAATGCGCTGAAGATTTATCCGGTTGCGCCCGATGTGGTGAAGAAGCACGTAAGGCAGGACAAGGTCGCGCTCGAACGGCAGGAATATCGTGAGCGGCCCGATCCTGCGTTCGTCACCTACGGACCGAAGACGCGGCGCGAGTTCCTGAATCTGCTGAGTTGGGGTTAGCGGAGCCTTGCCGTCGCAACAACCAACGGTCTATGCTTGCCTCGCACCGGCCGCCGTTCGGCAGCCTGTCTATCGAGGAGAAAAAGGCAATGATTTCTTATCGCACCGTAATTCAGAGCGCGCTGTTGACTGCGGCCGTGACGTTGGCTGGCTGCGGCTGGATGTCGTCGATGATGGGATCGAGCGGCACGAGCATGACGAGCCGCCTGACCGGTGCCAGCGAAGTTCCACCTGTATCGACCGCAGGCAGCGGAACGGTTGACGCCACTTTCAACAAAGAGACCAACGTCCTGACATGGAAAGTGGCTTATTCGGGCTTAAGCGGCCCGGTGAGCGCGGGTCACATTCATGGCCCGGCGATGGCGGGCGCGAACGCGGGTGTACTGATTCCGTTTACCGGCAGCGTCGCGAGCCCGTTCGAAGGAAAAGCCACACTGACTGCGGCGCAAGTCACCGACCTGATGGCCGGCAGGTTGTACGTCAACCTGCATACAGCCAAGTTTCCGGGCGGTGAACTTCGCGCCCAGCTAACTCCGGGCAAATAGTCGAGCGGCGGCGGTGGGTGAGCGTGGCTCAGCCCACCGCCTTGCCCATCTGTTCCACCACTTTCTTCGCATCACCGAACACCATCATCGTCTTCGGCATATAAAACAGCTCGTTGTCCAGGCCCGCGTAGCCGGACGCCATCGAGCGCTTGTTGACGATCACCTGCTTGGCCTTGTACGCCTCGAGGATCGGCATGCCGGCGATGGCCGACTTCGGATCTTTCGCCGCCGGGTTGACGACATCGTTGGCGCCGAGAATCAATGCGACATCGGCTTCGCCGAACTCGCCGTTGATATCTTCCATCTCGAACACCTGGTCGTACGGCACTTCGGCTTCGGCGAGCAGCACGTTCATATGCCCCGGCATGCGGCCGGCCACCGGATGAATCGCGTACTTCACCGTGATGCCCTTTGCGATCAACTTGTCGGCAAGCTCCTTTAACGGATGCTGCGCACGCGCGACCGCGAGGCCGTAGCCAGGCACGATGATCACCGTCTCGGCGTTGTCCAGTAGAAACGCGGCGTCATCGGGTGAGCCTGAACGTACCGGCCGCTGTTCGGTCGTTCCCGATACTGCGGCAACTTCACCGCCAAAGCCGCCGAGGATCACGTTGAAGAACGAGCGGTTCATCGCCTTGCACATGATGTAGCTCAGAATCGCACCGGATGATCCGACCAGCGAGCCGGCGACAATCAGCATGAAGTTGTTCAGCGAGAAGCCGATGCCTGCTGCGGCCCATCCCGAATAGCTGTTCAGCATCGACACCACCACCGGCATGTCGGCGCCGCCGATCGGAATGATGATCAGCACACCGAGCGTGAATGCGATCGCAAGCATCAGCCAGAACGCAGGCCATTCCTGCGTAACGGCGAACCACGCGCCGCACGCGAGCATCGCGACTGCAAGCACGAGGTTGAGCATGTGCTGCCCAGAGAACACGACCGGCGCGCCCTTGAACAAGCGGAATTTGTACCTGCCGGAGAGCTTGCCGAATGCGATCACCGACCCCGAGAAAGTCATTGCACCGACAAACGCGCCGATAAACAGCTCGATGCGATTTCCGGTGGGAATTGAGCCGCCGCGCTCGGCGATGCCGAACGCCCACGGCTCGGCCACCGCGGCAATCGCGATGAACACCGCAGCCAGTCCGATCATCGAATGCATGAACGCCACCAGCTCCGGCATCTTCGTCATCTCGACCTTGTTGGCCATGATCGTGCCAGCGGTGCCGCCGACCAGCAATCCGCCCAGCACCCATCCGATGCCGACTGTCGCGATCTGCGGCGCGAGCTTGTAGATCAACGCGACGGTAGTCGCCATCGCGATCGCCATGCCAGTCATGCCGAACGCATTGCCGCGGCGCGACGTGGTCGGATGCGACAGCCCCTTGAGCGCCTGGATGAAGAAGACCGACGCGACAAGGTACAGCAGGACGACGACGTTCATGCTGAGAGTCATGAGCGCGCTCCAGTCGTCCCGGCGCAGGCCGGGACCCAATTGCCCGGCACCGCACATTGGGCCCCGGCCTCCGCCGGGGCGACCAAGAAAATACGTTTCACGCTTTTTCCTTCATCGACTTCGGCTCTTTCTTGCGAAACATCTCCAGCATCCGCCGCGTCACCAGAAAGCCGCCGAACACATTGACGGCGGCAAGCGCCACCGCCAGCACACCCATCGTCTTGCCGAGTCCCGTTTCGGTCAGCGCAGCCGCGAGCATCGCGCCGACGATGATGATCGCCGAGATCGCATTGGTCACACTCATCAGCGGCGTGTGCAACGCCGGTGTGACATTCCACACGACGTGGTAGCCGACATAGATCGCCAGCACGAAGATGATCAGATTGATGACGATCGGGCCCACTGCTTCCATCTCGATCTCCCAGGCTTGTCGTTCCCGCGCAAGCGGGAACCCAGTCGTTATCGCGCGTGGATTCCCCACCCGCTTTCGCGGGTGCTAAAGGCCGCGGGAATGACAGACACTTTTCAATTCTTGCGCTTGATCTCGCCGTTCGTGCACAACAGACACGCTGCAACGATGTCATCGTCGGCGGGCAGCACAAAGTTGCCATCGTTATCCGCAACAAGCTTCAGAAAATCGAGCACGTTGCGCGCATACAGCGCCGAAGAATCGGTCGGCACCGTGGCGGCGATATTGGGCTCGCCGATGATGTGCACGCCATACTTGGTCACCGTCTTGCCGAGTTCGGACAAAGCGCAATTACCGCCCTGCTCGACTGCCATGTCGACGATCACCGAACCCGGCTGCATTGCCTTGACCATTTCTTCGGTGATCAGCACCGGCGCCTTGCGGCCCGGAATCAGCGCGGTGGCGATCGCAATGTTGGCCTGCTTCAATCGCTCGCCCACGGCCGACGACTGCCGCTGCATCCACGACGCGGGCATCGGCCGCGCATAGCCGCCGACGCCTTGCGCGATCTCGCGCTCTTCATCGGTTTCATAGGGAACATCGACAAACTTCGCGCCGAGCGATTCAATCTGCTCCTTGACCGCCGGACGGACATCGGAAGCTTCAACCACCGCGCCCAGCCGCTTCGCGGTCGCGATC
>CAZKNV010000025.1:0-11228 GCA_964554145.1 uncultured Burkholderiaceae bacterium | reverse complement strand
TGACGCGTCGGCCAGGCGACTGAAGGTGCAAGACCAGCATGCGCGCGTGGATCGTCGGCCTGATACTCGCCGGCCTGCAGGCGCCGGCGAGTGCAGCGACGCTCGGTGACTTCGCCGGCGCGCTTGCGGTGCCGACCGCTGCGAAGTATTCGGCCAACAACTGGAGCGCGCTGAAGCCGATCAAGGGCGCGAAGTGGCGCGACACGACGCTGAAGGAGGCGCCCAGCGCGTTCGCGCAGGAGGCCGACATCACACTCGACGGTCACGGGCGTGGCACGGTGCTGGTGGTCGGGGCGCGTCAGATGATGTTCGATGTCGAAGTGTCGCTGCCCCGGTTGTTCGAGAAGAAGGGTCTCGCGCACACTCTTAAGGCGCAGTTCTCTCCGGCGACGCTGATCGAACAGCTTGGCGGAGAGTGTCGCAAGGAGGCGGCGGGCGGCTCGCGTGTGTATCGCGTGACACTGCCAGCCAGACGACCCTTGTTCATGCGGCTCGAGCTGCTCACCGCAAATAGCGCGGCCCAGAGCGGCACGCGGTTCACGTTATCGATCGACAACAAGCCTCAGTGGGCGTGTTGAGACACAGACGGACACGGAGGTGGCCATGTCTCGATTCACGAAGGTCGTCGCAGCATTCGGCGTGGGATTCGTGTTGCTCCTTTCTTTCGGGCAGTGGGCGCACGCGCAAACACCCGCGCAGATGGAATACGAGCGCCAGCAGCGTGAGTACCGGCAGCAGCAGGAGCAACAACGGCAGGATCAGCAGCGCCTGCAGCAGTTGCAGAACGACAATGCGCGCCGGCAACAGGAGGAGCAGAATCGCTCGATGCGAGCCTTGACACCTGGTACGCAGGGCCCGCAGTATCCCTCGACGCAAGGCAGTGGTCCGTCGGCTGCGCCGAGCGGAGGCAGACCATCGCCGGCGCAGAACATTTGCAAAGTCAAGCCAGTCAAGGCCAGCGAACCCAATCCGCTACTCGGGCAATGGCGCTACGTAGGACCCCAGGCAGGGGGCAGCGACTTGACGAGCGAGGTTCTGCAGCTCGCCGCGGCGATGTCTTGTCCCATCTTCGGCTCAGGCTTTGACTTCCGCGCGAAGTCGATCATCGCTCGCGGCAATGAGATCCCCGCCAACTACGGCCGCGACGGCGACGTCTGGTGGGTTTGCGCCAACGATTCGCATTTGAACTTCCGCGTCGCCAACTCGAACCGCTTGCACATGGTCGATCCGCGGTGTGCGTTTGAGCGTGCCGGCGGAAGTCCGGGTGCGCAAGCGGCTGCCGCGACCCCGGCTTCCGGCCAAGCTGGCATATCCGCACTATCTCTCGCCGCAGGGTTCGCTGCGCCGGGAAGCGCGCTGCAACCCCTCGTCGGTGGCAGTTTCTTTGTCCTGAAGGAAAGTGCCGACGCCATCCTGGCGAAAGGCACTTTCAACGCGTCATCCGGTATGTCACCGCTTAAGGCCTGGACCATCGCCTGCAGCAACGGGCAGCCCACCTGTGGTCAGGGCATGATGGAGATCGTCAAACACAGCGCGGCCGTGCTGAAAACGGATACCGCGGGAAGAGCTCAGCTTTCTGCCCTTCCTTCTGGAACCTACTACGTCTTCGGACTCAACAAGCTCAATGCCCAGGCGATGCTCTGGCATGTCAGAGCGGATCTGAAGCAGGGTGCGAACACAGTCACGCTCGATCAGCGCAATGCGGTGTCGCTGAATTGATCCGGTTGTTCGGTTCTTTGCAAGGTCGGCTACCGCGCGAGCTGTCGGTGTTTCGCGACGGATGAATCCAAACCGACAGGTCGTCTGCCCGCCCGCTGCGGGGTAATGTAGGCGCTTCGCCTCCGGAGCGCCTTCATGTCTTCTATTTTGTCCGCGATCGACGAGCGCTTCGCGCGCTGCCTGCATCACACGACCGCATCGACCGAAATCGGCAGCGCATTCGCTCCGCCGATTGTCAACACCTCCGTGTATCGATTGGCAGGCGATCCGAGCGGCGTGTATCAATACGCGCGCTGGGCCAATCCCACCTGGACCGCGCTCGAAGAAGCGCTTTCGATTCTCGAAGACGCCGAGACAGTCACGTTTCCCTCGGGCATGGCGGCGATCGCCGCAGTGCTGTACAGCACATTGAAATCCGGCGACCGCATTTTGCTGCCGTCGGACGGCTACTACACGGTGCGCGTGTTCGCAGAAAAGTATCTGCTGCCGATGGGTGTCGTCGTCGATTCTTGTGCGACGGCCGAGGTCGCCGCGCGTGCGCTCGACGGCTACAAACTGGTGTGGATCGAAACGCCGTCGAACCCCGGCCTCGATCTGGCCGACATCGCCGCTGTGGTTCGGAATGCGAAAGCCGCCGGCGCGATGGTCGCGGTGGATAACACGACGATGACGCCGCTCGGTCAGCGCCCGCTCGATCTCGGCGCCGATGTTCTGGTGTCGGCCGATACCAAGGCGCTCAATGGGCACTCCGATGTTCTCTTCGGTCATGTGAGTTCGCGCAATTCCCAGCTGATCAATGCCGTGCGCGATTGGCGCAAGATTGCCGGCGCGGTGCCGGGGCCGCATGAAGCGTGGCTGGTGCATCGCGGCCTTGAAACGCTCGAAGTCCGCTATTCGCGCATGTGCGCTAACGCGTTGGCGATCGCCGAACGTCTGGCGCGGCATCCGAAGGTGGTCGCGCTGCGCTACCCCGGGCTCGCATCGCATCCGGCGCATCGCCTCGCACAAACGCAAATGACAAGCGGCGGCAGCTTGATCGCGCTCACCCTGGCGGACAAGGCGACCGCCGAGCGTTTCATCGAAGGATGCACATTGATGCGTGCATCAACCAGCTTCGGCGGCGTTCACACGTGCGCCGAACGGCGCGCGCGTTGGGGTGACGCCGTGCCCGATGGCTTCATTCGCGTCTCAGTCGGTTGCGAACCGACAAACGTATTAGTAAGCGAGGTCGAGCGTGCGCTGGGCGCGGCGTAGCTAACGCCTTACGCAAAGCGGATCACGTCGGCCGCAGCATCGCCTTCGTCGCTACACGGTGGCTCGTCGAAAGCGATATCGCCGTCCAGTTCCGGTCGTCCACTCGCTTGTAATGCGCAGAAATCGAACAGCCGCGCGTCCATCAGATGCGACGGCACAATCCTCGCCAACGCGTTAAAGGTGTTCTCGACCCTGCCCGGAAAACGCCTCTGCCATTCAAGCAGCATGCGCTTGACCTCCTGGCGCTTCAGATTGACTTGCGAGCCGCACAAGTTGCACGGGATGATCGGAAACGCCTTGATCTCGGCATAGCGTGCGAGGTCGGCTTCCTCGACGTACGCGAGCGGCCGAATCACGATGTGCTTGCCGTCGTCGGACATCAGCTTCGGCGGCATGGCCTTCAATCTGCCGCCGTAGAACAAGTTCAAAAAGAACGTGCCGAGGATGTCGTCGCGGTGATGGCCGAGCGCGATCTTGGTCGCACCCAACTTGCCGGCGACGCGGTACAGAATGCCGCGCCGCAGCCGCGAACACAGCGAACACATCGTCTTGCCTTCGGGAATCACGCGCTTGACGATCGAGTACGTGTTCTGCGTTTCCATGTGAAATGGCACGCCGATCGACCGCAGATACTCCGGCAGGATTTCTTCCGGAAATCCGGGCTGTTTCTGATCGAGATTAACGGCAACGATATCGAAGTCGATCGGCGCGCGCTCGCGCAACAGCAGCAGCACCTGCAGCAGACTGTAGCTGTCCTTGCCGCCCGACAGGCACACCATCACTTTGTCGCCGGCTTCGATCATGTTGAACCGTGCGATCGCCTGGCCGGTAAGGCGCAACAAGCGCTTCTCAAGCTTGTTGTTCTCGTACGCGAGCTTTTGCGGGCGAAGCGCGGTCATGCGCTTTCCTTGAAGTGCATGATCTCGACACCGACCGCATCGACATCGTCGTACACATCGGGTTTTTCGCTCGAAACGCGTACCGCTCGTACGGCCGGATGCGCGAGCAGCGCGCGTGCAATGTCGTCGATCAAGGTCTCCTGCAAATTGATGTGCCCCTGCTCGATGCGGTGCTTGATCGCAATCCGAATGAAGTCATAGTCTATGACCTCGTGAATCCGGTCATGGCGCGGAGTGCATAGTGCAAGCGGAATAAACACATCGACATTGAGCGCAACGCGCTGCGCGCCATTTTTCTCGTGCGCATGAACGCCGATATTGGCATCCACAACATAGTTGCGCAGAAAAATACGGCGGCAATCGGCGAGCCTTGCGTCGAGCAGCGCGCTCATGGCCCGCCTTCGGTGTCTGGCTCGGTCAGGAACATGACATCGCGCGAACCCGGAACCAGGTGCTGTCCGCCATCGACCAGCAAAATGGTGCCGGTCACGGCAGCGGCATTGGCCAGATAAACGGCTGCCTGCGCAACGTCGGCCGGTGTGCTCGAACGGCCGAGCGGCGTCCTGCGATGCGCCTCTGCGAACCCGCTTTCGCTCTGCAGATTGGACGCAAGCGTGAGGCCCGGCGCGATGCCGACGACCCTGACCTTCGGCGCCAGCGCGATCGCCAATAACATCGTGGCTTCCTTCAGCGCCGCCTTCGAAAGCGTGTACGAAAGAAAATCCGGATTCGGATTCACGAGCTTCTGATCGAGCAGATTGATCACCACGCCGCGCGCATCGTGCGCGAGCTGCTGATGCAGCGAGCGCGCCAGCAGCACCGGTGCGGCGACGTTGGTCCGCATCGCGCGCTGCAAGTGATCGCCGGTAAAGCGCGTGGCATTGTCGTATTCGAAAAGCGACGCGTTATTGACAACGCAGGTGACTGGGGCAAGCTCGTCTGCGCATTCGGCAAGCAGGCTCACGACGCCGGACTCAACGGCCAGATCGCGGTTCACCGCGATCGCTCGTCGCCCAAGCGCTTCGATCTCCGCCACCGTATTCAGCGCGTCGTCGCGCGAAGTTGCATAGTGGACTGCCACATCCCAACCGTCGCGCGCCAGCGCGAGCGCAATCTCGCGGCCGATACGGCGCGCGCCGCCGGTGACCAGCGCAACGCGGTTCGAAGATTCAGGCATATTGGGAAGTCGCGTTTGAATGAGAAGCAAGAGGCGCGGGAGTTTAGCGGCAGTACCATCGAATGATGACCGCCGTTGGCTCAACCATGCCGTCGCCGAGCCCGGCGGCGATCGAACACAGCGAGTGCGTAACGGCGCATATCGCCGAAGAGATCAAACGCGCTGGCGGGTGGCTACCCTTCGATCGCTATATGCAGCATGTGCTGTATGAGCCGCAGCTTGGCTATTACGCCGCGGGTGCGCGCAAGTTCGGCGACCTGGGCGTCGGCGGAGACTTTGTCACCGCACCGGAAATTTCGCCGCTCTTTGCGCAGGCGCTGGCGGAACAGCTGGTCCAGCTTTTCGATCAGGTGCCGGCACACATTGTCGAATTCGGCGCCGGTTCCGGCGCGCTCGCCAACGACCTGATCGCTGCGCTTGCCGAGCGCGATGTAGTGCTTGACCAGTATTCGATCGTCGAAGTCTCACGCGATCTGCGCGATCGGCAGCAGCAACGGCTGCATGGCGCACCGGTGGAGTGGCTCACCGCTCCACCGACACGATTCGAAGGCGTGATGCTGGCGAACGAGGTGCTCGATGTGATGCCGGTCAAGCTCTTCGTGAAGCGTGGCGGCGTTACGCTCGAGCGCGGAGTTGCCATCGACAACGGCAGCTTCGCATTCGAGGAGCGACGTGCGGATGACGAGCTCTCCGCTGCGGTGGCCCCCGTCGAAGCTGAACACGGGCCCTGGCCTGACGGATATTCTTCCGAAGTCAATCTCGTTGCCGAAAGCTGGATGCGCTCAAGCGCCGACTGGCTGGCGCGCGGCGCGTTGCTGGTCATCGATTACGGATTTCCGCAGCGTGAGTATTACCACCTGCAGCGGCTAATGGGAACGATCATGTGCCATTTCCGACATCATGCGCATGGTGATCCGTTCTGGTTTCCGGGGTTGAACGATGTGACCGCGCATGTGGATTTTTCCGCGATGGCGCAGGCGGCGCACGATGCTGGCCTGGATGTGCTGGGCTACACGTCGCAAGCGCACTTTCTGCTCAACTGCGGGGTCCTCAGCCAGTTGCAAGCTGCGCACTCGCCACGACGAACCGGCGCAGCGCATCGGTTGCTGTCGGAAGCGGAAATGGGAGAACTGTTCAAGGTGCTGATCGTCGGGCGCGGCGTTCACGGACCCTTCATCGGATTTGCGCACGGCGACCGTCTGCACTCGCTGTGAGCGGCACGGTCGCTTGCGCTGCGTACACTGCGCCGACGATGAAATGGCTGCTCACGATCTTTATCGCGCTGCTGATCCTGGCTGCGCTACAGCCGTGGCTTGCGAAGTTCGGTATCGGCCGCCTACCGGGCGATTTTCGCTTTACGCGTAAAGGCCGCGAGTATGTTTTTCCGTTTACCAGTACGGTTGTCTTGTCACTTTTGTTGATGCTGATCGCGCGTCTGATCTAGCGCGGTGCGCCCAGCAGTTCACGGCCAACCGCCACCACGCGCGCCTGCCTGACTGCGCGCGGTATCTGGCTTGAATCATTGCGATGCAGACTTGCCAGTGCGCCGGCATCGACTTCACTCGCCGCTCGCCACGCCCGCCGGAAGCGATCGGCCGACACATCGGCGGCTGCCTCGAACGCCTGCAACAACCATTCGAATCGCTCGGGGCGCCGAAATGCGTCGCTGCGCTCCAATACGTCGACGATCGCCGCCGACGTTTCCGCGTTCTTAAGCGGTTCGCGTAATTCGACCAGCAGCCGCGCCAGTTGCGCAGCGTCCTGCTGTACACGCAGCTTGCCTAGAAGATCGGCCACCGCACGCGACGATCGGCACGCGCCGGCCAGTACCGCAAAGCGCGATGGCAGCACCAGCCCCCGCTGCGCAGCACGATCGAGCGCGGCGCTGGTCGGGCCCAGGTCTTCGAGTTCGGCAAACAGGCGATCGATCAGCCCGCATGACACGAGCACATTCAGCATTTGTGACGGTTTGGCTTCCATTAATCCACGCGAAATTTCCTGCATCACGCGCTCCGGAACGAGTGCGTCGGCTTCGCCATTGCGGACCATTTCACGCATCAGCTGCGCCGTCTCGGGCGCTACTTTGAACTCAGGGAAGCGCGCGGCAAAGCGCGCGACTCTCAAAATGCGCACCGGGTCTTCGACGAATGCCGGACTCACATGACGCAGAACGCCGGCTTCGAGATCGCGCTTGCCTTCGTACGGATCGATCAGGACACCGTTATCGTCAAGCGCCATGGCGTTGATGGTCAGGTCGCGCCGTGCCAGATCCTGCTCGAGCGTCACGTCCGGCGCTGAATGCGCGGCAAAGCCCCTGTAGCCGGGCGCAGTCTTGCGCTCGGTACGCGCCAGCGCGTATTCCTCCTGTGACTCCGGGTGCAGAAACACCGGGAAATCCTTGCCGACCGGCCGGTATCCGAGCGCAGTCATCTGCTCAGGCGTCGCGCCGACCACCACCCAATCGCGATCGGTTTCAAGCGCGGCGTCGAGCTCGCCCATCTTGCGTCGAGCCCTGCCGAGCAGGTGGTCGCGCACGAAGCCGCCGACTCGATACGCTTTCACGCTTCGATCGTTTCGGTTTCCGCCTTGGCCGCGGTGATCCACTGCTGCATCGCAGGCAACGCCAGCACGCTTTCAGAATAGGCGGCGAGCAGCGGAGGCAGTTTGACGCCGTAGGTGGTAAAGCGCGTGACGACCGGCGCATAGAATGCATCGGCGATCGAGAAATTTCCGAACAACATCGGGCCGCCTTGCGCAAGACAATCGCTCCAGACGTTCTGGATGCGCGCAATGTCGGCGGCTACGTCTTCACGATCCTGCGCCGCCGAGCCTTTAGCGGCATATCGCGAGCGGATATCCATTGACATGTGCGTGCGTAGCGCCGCAAAACTCGAATGCATCTCCGCGACTATCGAGCGCGCGAGCGCCCGAACAGCGATCTCGCGCGGCCATAGGCTCCCCTCGGCGTATTTCTCGTTGACGTACTCGCAGATGGCGAGCGAATCGAACACCTTCAGCTCTCCGTCGATCAGACACGGAACGCGGCCGCTCGGCGAATGGCGCAGGATTTTCTCCTTGGCCCCGGGTTGGTACAAGGATAGGTTGACCTCGTCGAACGCAATGCGGGCCTGCTTCATTGCCAGCCACGGCCGCAGCGACCACGACGAATAGTTCTTGTTGCCGATGGCGAGTTTCAAGTTCATTGTGGCTTGCCTGTCATTCCACCGCGATAAACGGGTTCCAGTTCCTTGATGTTTTCGCGGAACATCGTTTCATACTCGTTGCGGAAGTACGCCGCGGCCGCGTCGAGCGACCGGTCGCGTTCCTCATTGTCGGTAAGCCAGTTAAAGGCGTTGTAGCGCGCCGCGGCGTACATCAACACCGCGCGCACCCAGTCGGGCGAATGCTGCTCGCCCATTTCATTGGCAAGCGTGACAAAACGATCGGCCGCGTCCATGAACTCCTCGGGAATCTCGTACTTCTCAGCAGCCATCGTTAACGCCCCGCGCGCGCCCGGTAGATGCCGAATCGGGTCCGCGCATGCGTGCGCGACAGATACGCAGGCGCTTCGGCTTCCATCGGTGTCATCTGAATATCGAGTTCGGGCGCCGGCCGATACGGCTGCTCGCTGGCGATGTTATCGACCTTCATCGAATCCAGATTGTCGCGCGACATCAACGGCTCACCGGGCGCAAGTTCCATCAGCCATGCTTGCGCTCGTGCAAGGCTGTTCGGCAACGCAATCACCGGCCGATCGTGGCCGCTGGCCCCGGCGGCGAACTTCACCAGGTCGCGCAGACGATAGATGCGCGGGCCGGCAAGCTCGTAGATTTCGTTCAACGTGTCCAGATTGTCCAGCGCATGGACAAAGGCGTCGGCAACGTCTCCGACCCACACCGGCTGAAAACGCGCGTTGGCGCTGCCGATCGGCAGCACCGGAAAAAACTTCGCCAGCGTTGCGAACAGGTTCAGGAAATTGTCCTCCGGACCGAACACGACCGATGGACGAAAGATCGTCCAATCCAGTTGCGAGGCTCGAACCACCGCGTCGCCGTCGCCCTTGCTGCGTTGATACATCGACGGCCCACTGGAATTTGCGCCGAGCGCGCTCATGTGCAGGAAGCGATCGACACGATACTTGTCACACGCGGCCACGATGCGGCGGGGCAGCTCCACATGCGCACGAGCAAACTCGCGCCCGTAAGGTGAACCCTGTGCTCCATATGAGCCGTGCAAGACGCCGACCAGGTTGATCACCGCGTCCCTGTCGCGAACCAGATTGCGCAGCGCGGCGTTGTCATGCACGTCGCATTCGACAACGTCGACCGTCGGCAGCAAGATCAGATGGCGCGCTCGCGACCGCCGCCGTGTCGGCACCGTCACCCTCAACCCAAGCCCGGCCAGCCGCGCGACGACATGGCGCCCGATAAAGCCGGCGCCACCGATGACGAGAATGTCGGAGTGCTGCATTGGATTTGACTGAGTAACGCAAATTCTATGCTGATGCCTGAATTGATACGTACGTGGCAGCGACGTGCGGCGTTCACAGCGGCCTGACGCAAGTCTTATCGCGCAGCAGCGGCTGGCGCAGCTGCGTCGCCTACGTCGTCGGGCACTTCGTGCCAACCACTGCGGTACTCACAACGCCGGCGCAAAAAAGGGCTAAAGCGCTTTTTTGCTCAACAGCCCCGGCGTTGCTCCGCTCCTCGGGCGACGACTCAAAGGCGGCGCATCTGCGCCAGCCGCTGCTGTGGAAGCTTGGTCGCATTGCGGCGCAAAGTGCGACTGAGCACTCTTGCCTTTGTACTGCGCCGCTCCGCGCGGCCGCTCCGGAGGAGCGGCGCCTAACCAATGTTCGCGGTTCGTCTGGCGCGAACCGCGAATCCCGCGATCGGGGCTCGCGGGACCACCGGCGGTTGAGCCGCCGATGTCCGGCGACATGCCCCCGGCATGTCACTCGTCACTGCGAGTGCACGTGCGAGCCGCGGGCTCGCGTACACGAGCAGTGCTCCGCATGAAGCACGCCGTTAAACACATTCACTTCGTCGGCATCGGCGGCAGCGGGATGTCCGGTATCGCCGAAGTGCTGCTCACACTTGGTTATCGAGTCAGCGGCTCGGATACAGCGTCAACGGCGACCACGCGGCGGCTGGCTCAATTGAGCGCGACTGTCAGTCAGGGCCATCGCGCCGAGAACATCAACGGTGCCGATGCAGTCGTTGTTTCGACTGCGGTGGCTGAAGACAATCCCGAGCTGCTGGAGGCACGTGCCAAGCGGATTCCGATCGTGCCGCGCGCGGTAATGCTCGCCGAGTTAATGCGCTTGAAGCAGGGCATTGCGATTGCGGGCACGCACGGCAAGACGACGACCACGAGCCTGGTGGCAAGCGTGCTCGCTGCCGGCGGCCTCGATCCCACGTTCGTGATCGGCGGACGCTTGAATTCTGCCGGCGCCAATGCGCGCTTGGGGAGCGGAGACTACATCGTGGTCGAAGCGGACGAGTCCGATGCATCGTTCCTGAATTTGAATCCAGTGATCGCGGTCGTCACGAATATCGACAACGATCACATGGAAACCTACGGGCAGGACTTTGCCCGGCTCAAGCAGGCGTTCGTCGACTTCCTGTCGCGCCTGCCGTTCTACGGCCGCGCTGTCGTCGGCATCGACGATATGAACGTGCGCGAGATTCTGCCGTCGGTGCACAAGCCGCTGCTGACTTATGGATTTGCGGAGGACGCGCAGATCCGCGCATTCGACGCCCGAGCCGATGGCATGCGGATGAAGTTCCGCGTCGCACGTGAAAGGGCCGCTCAGTTGGACCTCACGCTCAACTTGCCTGGCATGCACAACGTGGCCAACGCGTTGGCCGCCGTGGCCGTTGGCACCGAGCTCGGCGTTGCCGATGCGGCGATCGTTGCCGCTCTGCGCGAATTCACGGGTGTCGGCCGCCGCTTCGCCAGCCATGGCGACCTTGCGGCGCCAACCGGCGGCGTCTTCACGTTGATCGACGATTACGGACACCATCCCGCGGAAGCGGCGGCCACGTTGCAAGCAGCGCGCGGTGCATTTCCGGGCCGACGCATCGTGCTTGCATTTCAGCCGCATCGCTTCACGCGCACGCGCGACAGCTTTGAAGACTTCGTGCGCGTGTTGCCGACCGCCGATGTGCTGCTGCTGG
>CAZKNV010000024.1:0-11376 GCA_964554145.1 uncultured Burkholderiaceae bacterium | reverse complement strand
CGGCGCGTCGATGAACGGCGCGGCTTTCGAGAACGTGGACATGTGCGCGGGCGACACGATCGCATAGTCGACCGCTTTGCCCTGCGACATGTACTCGAAGTACTGCTTCTCCAGCCCGAGCGCGCTGTTCTTGTGCAGCACGAAGTTGACCGGCTTGCCGTAGTACTTCTTCACCAGTTCCTCAAACTTCACCATCGCCTTGGTGAATGCATGGTCGTCGCTGAATTGCGATGCCCCGTTCAGCGTGATGGTCTGCGCGCCGGCCGGAAGCGCAATTGCGGCCGCAATCGCGGCCAGTAATAGTCTGCGTTTCATGTCTTGTCCCCTGTTTGACGGTAAAGCGCCACAAGGTGCGCGGATCCGTGGGATCGGTCAGCGTCGCCGGATGCAGCGACGAATTGTCCCAGATAAACCAGTCCGCCGACGCCGTATTTTCAGGCTGCGACGCTTCAAGCCTCAGGACGGGCGAAGAAATCCACCCTCGTCTCAGAGGCTCAAAAGTGTCGCCGTATGCAAACAAAGCTGGCTCGCCGCCTGTGTGGACGAAGACTACGTCGTCGTGCCGCGACCAGCGTCCATCTCGAATGAGTGCAATGAGACCGGCCAGCCCCTTGCCTGAATAGACGGGATCAAGAGCCAGCGCCTCGAAGCCGCCGGCAATCTGGTTGGACTACGCGGGACAAAGCCGCTGTTCCTGCTCCGACCTCGACACCGCTGGTGCCGCTGGCTGTGTGTCGATTGAATGTGCCTCGCTCGCTTGGCATCGCCAGCGGCCTGCCACAAGTGCATCACCGCGTAACCTCGCCATGGTCGCCACTTTTCCGCGCGCGCCTCCAGCGCACGCTCCGTGACGCGCGTTTCATCCGCTGCACACAGGCGACGTAAAACCAGGTCGCCGGCTGAAAACGCATCGGGCTCGCCCAGTGCGCGCAGTGCGACGTACTGCGCAGTCCACATGCCTACGCCAGGAAGCGCTGCAAGTGCCGCGGTCACGTTCTCCGTCGGCGCGTTCCAATCGATTTCCTCCGCGGCGACCACGCGTGCCAGCGCGCGCAATGCTTCGCAACGGCGTGGCGTCAGGCCAAGTCCCGACAGTGGCGCGCCCGCGAGTTGCTGCGCTGTGGGGAAGGCATGAGTCAGGCCGTCGAAACCTGCGCGGATGGGTATTCCCGCTTTCGCCACCAGACGCGCCGTGATTGTGCGGGCAGCGGCCACGCTGATCTGTTGGCCGATTACCGCGCGCACGGTGCACTCGAAAGGATCCCACGCGCCAACAATGCGGATGCCAGGGCACGCACGGATAAGCGGCCCGAGCAATCGGTCCGCTGCAAATGCTTGCTCGATAAGCGCCGGATCGGCCGAAAGATCGAACATGCGTCGTGCGGCCGCACACGCGCGGAACAACGCCGTCGGCTCCGCTCCGTGCACGCGCAGTTCGAGGCTGGCTTCATCGTGAGGAAAGACGACTTCAATCCAGCCGCAAACGCCGTCGAACCAAACCGTTCGCGCGTAGCTCGTCGCATCGACGCGTTCAATCCCCGGCACCGCACGCGTCGCCAAAAAATCGAGCACGTGGCGCCAGTCGTAAGGCGGTCGATACACGAAGCGCAGCACCACTTCCTCGGCCGAGTGTGCGCAAATGTCACTGCTTTGGCTTTGGCGCTGGCGCAGATCGCTTGGCGTGCGTCGATAGGTTTGCTGAAAGCTGTGATTGAAGCGGCGCACGCTGCCGTAACCGGAGGCCAGCGCGATGTCGGTAATCGGAAGCTTTGTTTCGTCCAACAACCGTTTGGCAAACTGCAGTCGACGCGTTTGCGCAATCGCGATCGGTGAAGCGCCGACATGCTGCGCAAATAGGCGATTCAGGTGTCGTGCCCCGACACCGATCCGGTCAGCAAGATCGACGACTGAGTTGTCGTCTAGCGCGCCATCGTGAATGAGTCGCAGCGCGCGCCGTACGACCGCCGGGGTGCCGAGCCAGGCGGGTGTCCCGGGCGCTACCTCGGGGCGACAGCGCAAGCACGGGCGAAAACCGGCCTCGGCGCACTCGGGGGCCGTGGCGTAATAGCGCACATTGGACGACTTGGATGTCGGCGATGGACAGATCGGCCGGCAATAAATCTTGGTCGTCTTGACTGCGATGAAGAATTTTCCATCGAAGCGCGGATCGCGGCTAAGGCGCGCCGGTCCAGTGCAGCGCGATCCAATCCGTAAACGCTGGTCATTGGCTACCACGATACGCGGCGCGTGTGATGGTCACTCGCCATTTTCGGACCTGACCATGCTACCGATTACAGCGCATCAAGTGGACACCTCCTCGTCATTTTCTAGCCCTTATGCGCGCCAGAACGGTTTAACGGTTTCGCTCTGGACGACATCGCGATCGAGTCCCACGTCTCGGAGCTGTCGCTCGCTAAGACCAGCTAACTCGTGCCGCGCGTTCGAACGCCGCAGCCATTCACGCAAAAGATCGATGAGTTTCATGCGCCGATTTCCGCAAAGTGGGTTAATCGGCCGGCGACACGGGTGCGCGGCGAGTCTGTTAGCAACGTCTTCTCTACTTGAACCAGCTGCGCGCTGGCGAGAAGGCGTGTGTCAGTGATTGCTTCCACCAGCACCACTCCGGGCCGGTGAAACGCGAAATCTTCACCGTCGCTTAAAAAGACATCGCGCCGATCGCCTTCCTGCGTAATCCACACCATGCCTTGCACAACGGCAATGTTTTGCGCGCTTGCGTTATCGATGCGCAGCATTTGGCCAGTGGCGAGTTTCGTTATTGCGGGGTTGAAGCAAGTGTCCATATCGGTTCCAATGTCGGCTCTGATGACGCCTTGTGTATGGCGCTATCGTCGCGAGTAACCGTTGCGCACGTGTTTCAACGACGCGCGCTGCAATTTCAGATGCAATGGATCGGATTGCGAAAGTCAGCGAAGCGCACGCTGGCGCGCGTTCCTTGCACCCGGGCTTATCGAAGCGCCTCGTTTATTCGGAGTCCAGCGTGAGGTCGAGCAGCGACCGTCCGTTTCAAATGTAATCTGTCGGCTTTGCAGCGACATGCGCCGGCAACCGGCGGCCGGCGAAATGATCGCCATCCAACTACTAAGGCAGTGCATGATGAATACGCGAATTGCGCTCATCCGCGCAGGCGCAAATGGCCACAGGGAATGACCAGCCAGCGGAATCGACCGGCGTAAGTCCCGCAGGCGAAGTGCGGAGTGCATCCGCAGCGCCTCGACGCGTCCTGGTGATCGACGCCGATCCCGCGCTGTTCGGGCTGCTGCAGCAGTGGCTCGGCGAGTGCGGCTGCATCGCGGTGGACGCGAGCGCTGCACGCAAGGAGGATCGATTCGATCTTGTTATTGTCGATATCCCGTTTCCGCGTCAGGGCGGCGTCGAGTTGGTGAAGCGGATTGCGAACGAGCATCCTGGCGCGCCGATCCTTGCGCTGTCGTCATGTTTCTTCGCGGGCATCGCATGCACAGGTGCGGTTGCGAGTGGGCTCGGCGTGGCGCGTGTGCTGGCGAAACCGGTTTCGCGCGACACGCTGGTCAGCACGGTTTGCAGTGTGCTCAGTGATTGAATTAAGTCATTGAGATGAGCATCAAAGCCACATTGGCGTCATGGCGGTCGCAGCAGTGGCCGCCTCAGTGGCGTCGACGGAGCATTCCGTGGGTCGGCGGCTTCCTGATCGCCGTCATCGCGGCCACCGCGGTATACGACATCGCGCGCGGCTACCAGCGGGTTATCAGCGAGACAGGGCGAGAGCTCGACAGCCAGGCGCGAGTGGTGGCTGAGCAAACGGCACGCAGCCTGCAGGCGGCCGACCTGCTGCTGCGGCACATCGCGCTGCAGTTTCAGAAGGGCACGCTCGCCGCGCTAAGCGACGAGCAGATGAGCGCCTACCTAAGGGAGCAGGCGGTCGGTCTCGTGCAACTCGACGGCCTCGCCACGGTGGACGCTTTTGGCTCAGGGCGCGCGGCGTCATTTACCGACGTGAAACCTGACCCGGACCCTGATCTTTCCACCCGAGCTTACTTTCGCGTGCTGCGAGACGACCGGAACGCCGGCACTTTCGTCGATGAGGGGCTGCGTAGCGAATTCGATCAACGCTGGGTCTTTCCGATTGCGCGCCGCCTCGAAACTGCGTCGGGCCAGTTCGCCGGCGTCATCGTGGCTCGCGGACGGATCGATTACTTCCATCAGTTCTATCGCGATATGCGGTTGGACGCAGGTACGAACATCACGTTGATGCATCAAAACGGCACTCTGCTCGCGCGGCATCCGCAGGTCGAGTCGGCGCTCGGACAGCACTTCCCGGTGCTCGACGAAATACTGTCGTCCGGCATCGCGGGTGTGCGGGGGCCAACGCGCACGATCAGTCCGATCGACGGTGTCGATCGTTTTGCCGCCGTCCAACTGGTCGGTGACTATCCGCTTGCGGTCGTCGTGTCGCGCGACGCCGAGGTGGCGCTTGCCCCCTGGCGTGCACAGTCGTCCGGAACTGTCATCCGCACGGTTGCACTCGGTGTTCTTGCCGCATTGCTGATCGCGCTCGTGATGCGGCAGTTCGCCCGTCTGCACGGAACACGCGAGTCGCTCGAGGCGGCAAGGGAGCGCTTCACTCTTGCCGTGAACGGTGCCGACGATGGCATCTGGGATCTCGACCTCATTGCACGAACCGCCTTCGTGTCCGCGCGCGGCCGCGAGATCGTGGGGTTGCCGGCATCGCCCGAAAAGCAATCTCTGGATGAATTCTTCGGTGCGCTTCAAGTGCA
The DNA here is from genome assembly GCA_964554145.1 of uncultured Burkholderiaceae bacterium. Lineage (GTDB taxonomy): Bacteria > Pseudomonadota > Gammaproteobacteria > Burkholderiales > Burkholderiaceae_F > JACCZX01. The sequence goes on along the minus strand of CAZKNV010000024.1, from coordinate 6,601 downwards.
TCCCGACGATGCGCCGCGACGCATGGCGGCAATGGAAGCGCATCTGGCAGGACACACTCCGGCTTATGAAGGCGAATTTCGCCTCCGGCAACCGGACGGCAACTATCGCTGGACACGCGTGCGCGGTGTGTGCGTGCGCGATGCAGCGGGCAAGCCCTATCGCATGGCCGGGTCGGTCAGCGACATCACCGATCGCAAGAACAGCGAAGCCGAGCGCGATCGCCTGGCCGGGCAGCTACTGCAAGCGAAGAAGCTGGAAGCGATGGGCACACTGGCCGGTGGCATTGCGCACGATTTCAACAACATCCTCGCGGCGATTCTCGGATACGGTGAAATGGCGCAGAAGGAGAGCCCTGAAGGCACCGCAATTCGGCGGCACATTGACGCTGCGATGAGCGCGGGTATGCGCGCCAAGTCGCTGGTCGAGCGCATTCTCGCTTTCAGCCGCAGCGGCATGGGCGAGCGCGCGCCTGTGCACGTGCAGTCGGTGGTCACTGAAGCGCTCGATGCGATCGCGGCATCGCTTCCGTCCGGCGTTCGGATCGAGCGCCGGCTGGCGGCTGGCGATGCTGCCGTCATGGGCGACCCGACGCAGGTGCATCAGGTGGTGATGAATCTGTGCGCGAACGCGGTGCAGGCGATGAAATCGAGCGGCACGCTGACCGTCACGCTCGAACTGGAGGAAATCACCGGACCCGTGTGCGCGACCTGCAACCTGTCCAGTGGCAACTACGTGCGCCTGAGCGTGCGCGATACCGGAACCGGCATCGCTGCACCGCTACTGGAGCGCATCTTCGATCCTTTTTTCACCACCAAGGAAGTCGGCGTCGGCACCGGACTCGGCCTGTCGCTCGTGCACGGCATCGTCACCGATCTGGGCGGTGGCATCGATGTTGAGAGCAAGGTTGGTGAAGGTTCGACGTTCACCGTATTTTTGCCCTGGCAGGGTGCAATCGCGCCGCGCAAAAAGGTTGAAGAACCGGTTCCCAATGGAATGGGGGAGACGATCCTGCTGGTCGATGACGAAGTAGCGCTGGTGCGGCTCGGTGAAGAAATGATCGCCGAGCTCGGCTACGAGCCGGTGGGTTTCACGTCGAGCACTGCCGCGCTCGCCACGTTTCGCGCGGCGCCCGACCGCTTCAATGTTGTGCTGTCGGACGAAGCGATGCCCGACATGACCGGATCGGAGCTCGCAAGAGAAATTCGCACAATCCGTTCCGACATTCCGATCGTGTTGATGAGCGGCTTTGTGACCCCCGAACTTTCGACGCGCGCACGCGATGCCGGTGTCGTCGATGTGCTTGCCAAGCCGCTGGTGGCACGCGACATCGCGCGCAGTCTTGCGAGCGCGTTGCGACGCTAGGCAGGGTCGGGTCGTAAAATGCAGCGGCCTTTGTGGCCTCGAATCGCGCCGGCGCGATGACGGGCGCTATCGTCAACCTGACCTGCAGCTCGCACGTGGATGAATCAAAGCCAAGTACGATTGGGACAATAGATGTTCGACTCTTCGATGCACACCGCTTCTCCGCCGGCTCCGCACGTGCTCGCCGTTGACGACGATCCGGCCATCCGCCAGCTTGTCTCCGATTACCTGACCGGCAACGAGCTGCGCGTCACGACCGTTGCGAGCGGCACGGAACTGACGGCCGTGATGGAGCGTGACACGATCGATCTCGTTCTGCTCGATCTGCGCCTGCAGGGCGAAGACGGCATGCAGATCGCGCGCCGACTGCGCGAATCATCGGCCATTCCGATCCTGATGCTGACCGGCCGCGCCGACGAAGCCGATCGCGTGATGGGGCTCGAGCTCGGCGCCGACGACTATCTCACCAAGCCTTTCAGCCCGCGCGAATTGCTCGCACGGATCCGCGCGCTGCTGCGGCGTGCGAAGGCACAAGCGACCGTTGCCGATGAAATCGGCAAGGTACGTGCGTATCGGTTCGGCACCTGGGAGCTGAGCGTTGGACTACGCAAGCTCAAGGCTGCGGACGGTCGCTCGCTGGGGCTGACCAACGGCGAATTCAGCCTGCTTGCGGCGTTCCTGTCGGCCCGCAGCGCATCCTCACGCGCGATCAGCTTCTCAATCTATCGAGGCTTCACAACGCGGAGGTCTACGATCGCTCGATCGACGTGCAGATCCTGCGATTACGCCGCAAGATCGAAGTCGATTCGGCGCATCCGCGGTTCATCACAACCGAGCGCGGCGTCGGTTATGTGTTCGACGCCACCGTCGAAGTAGTGCGGTGACACGACGATGCTTCACCACTCAAACCGCGGTTGATTCATAGAGCCGCATCGCAAGGCCAATATCGTTCAGGTTGTATTCGTCTTCGTACTCTGAGGCGGCGATCGGAATCAGCCCAGGCGGCGTACGAAGATCCCACGGCGCGTCGTCGTTATCCATGTGGTTCCCTCATGCACTCGCTAGGGATGGACGCTTTCCCCGCCGGGCGCTCTGGCTAGCGAAGACGGTGTTGTCTGCGTGGCCGCGCCGGAACCGCGTTGCTCCGGGGTGTGGCGATAAACGGCCGAGTTCGTCCAATCGTTAAAGCCCTCACTCGGGGCAAGCGACGTTGCGCATCCGGCCGTTACTAGAGTGGTAACGCAGAAAAAGAGACGGGCAGCTTTCATTTCAGATTTCCATGTCAAAGAGTTGGCATGGCGGTATCTTCGCGAGAAGCTGTTGCGCGTGCGTTTCAAAGCGGCGCAGCGCGATTTCAGTTGTAAAGATCGAGCCCGCGGCTGCGACGGGTCAGCCGGCTTCTAGCAGGTTAGGCGCAAGCGTGGCGTGCTCGTAGGTCGTGATCTCGAATGGATTTCCATCTGGATCAGTGAAGTACAGCGACCACGACACCTGATGGTCTACAGGCTCGATCGATCGTGCGAGCACTTTGGTGAGGTGCGCGCGCCAAGCCAGGAATTGTGCGGCATCCGCGCCGAGCGCGATGGTAGAGCGACACTTTTCCGCAGGTCGCTCGAACAATGCGAGATGGATCGTGCCGGATCGGTTGCCGATCGTCAGAGGGCCGCCGTCAGGTGCCCAGAATTCCAGGCTATTGACCCGCGTGAATCCCATGACGCTTGCGTACCACTGCTCCGAAGCAGTCCGGTCGGAGACAAAGACGTGAATGTGATCGACGCGCTCGAGTGTGGGTGGCATTGTTTATCTCGCAGTGATGGTTGTTTCATTCCGGCGCCATGCCCTTGTCCGCAAGCTCCTTGATCGCGTTTTCGTTCTTCGACAGATGCGCCAGCCGCATGCCGCGCAGCACGTTCGCCGCCTTGGTGAACTGGATGTTCTCGTAGCCGACGATTTCGATGCGGTTGCCCCACGGGTCGCGGAAATCGAGGAACGGACCCGGCAGCGGTTCAATGCCGGCCTCGGCCAGCGCAGCCCGAACGGCTTCCTTGTCGTCCACCACCAGACCGAAATGTCGGCCGTCGTCGGAAGGTTGGTTGCGGCCCTTCTGGAGCGCGATGAACTGGTCACCCAGATCGATGAAGGCTGAAGACTCGTCCTTGCTGCGAAGCTCGAAGTCGAACAGGCGACGGTAGAACGCCAGCGCTTTGTCGATGTCGCCGACCTCGAGAGCGACATGATTGAAGCCGATCGCGCGGGCTTTTCCTGCTACAGGCATAGGACTCTCCATTTGTTCATATCAAGCGCGCCCGGCTAAGACTTCGAGCATGCGGGGCTTTCCTCAGACGCCTAAACGAACGAGCTGCGTTTGTGTGACCACCCCATATAACTTTCCAGTCTCGGACTTCACGAGTGTTTGCCACACCATCGTCGTCCTGCCGCGATGAAACGCGGTGCATTCGCCGATGACCGTCGAGCCGACCGGCGCAGCGCCAATGAATTTCGTGCTGGACTCAATGGTTGCAGTGCGACCGCCCTTCGGAAGGTTCAAGAAGGTACCGACCGCACCCAGCGTATCGGCAAAGGCCATTAGCGCGCCGCCATGGAGAATCTCGCCGGTAGTGCACAAATCCGGACGCACCTTGAGAGCGGCGACAACGCGATCGCCAGTTGCCTCCACGAGCTCTATTCCGATCAGCCCGGGAAACAGCGGCGCCAGCAGTTCTTGAAGAGATGCGACAGTCATCTCTTCAAATCCACACATCATTCGCGGCAGTCCGCTCGCCGCCTTCGTGCCCTGTGTTGAGCACACCCCGCGGTTCAATCAACAGTAGCTTGACCTCGTTTTCCGCGCAGGGCTTGTGCTCGACGCCCTTCGGGACAACGAACATCTCGCCGGCCGACACCTGGACCGCGCCATCCCGAAAATCGATGCGCAGGCTGCCTTCCATCACGATGAACGTCTCATCGGTGTTTTTGTGATCGTGCCAAACGAAGTCACCCTGCAACTTCACGACCTTGAATTGGTAATCATTCATTTCAGCGATGACCTTCGGCAGCCATTGCTCGTTGAATAGCCCGAACTTCTGCCGGAAGTTGATCGATTGGTAGTTCACGTAACTCCTCCGTCGTTTATAGACACGGACGCACCAACGCTGCACCGCGAGCATGTTGAAGTGCGTGATTACGGATGCAGCTTCCTGGGTACGCGCTGCGCCGGGTCATAGAAGAACGTCTCCTCCGCAATGCGTTCGCCTTCCCAGCGCTGGTACGCAAGTTCTTCCATGTGGGTCACTGTTCCATCCAGCCATTCAAAGTGGAATATCCAGCGAATCACTACCTTGTTGCCGCTCACAAACACCGGCCGGATGCATCTCGACACCAGTGTCTTGGCTCTTGATAAAACTTTACGCTCGTTTGCCACGTGAGAATCGCGCCCCACACGCGGCGTGGCCTGATTCTCCTGCATCGAAGCATCTGCGGTGTAGAACTCTTCAACAGCCTCGGCGTGCGCGTTGTCTTCGACACGCGCTATGAATCTCTCCAGCGTTTCAGCTGTAGGCATGTGTGTGCCTCCACTCGATTAGGTCCCGCTTGCGTCGTCGATCGCTCTTGTGGGCACGGCCGAACTGCTTCGAGTGAAGCGTGGCAACTGGTCTGCAATGTGCAGCCATGATATCTGCCGCTCGGTCCACACGTGGTCATCAATGTGCACTCGTTCTGGTTCATCGAGGCTGCCCACGGTAACCTGGACGCGATCTGCCAGTACGTCCTCGTGCATGGTGAGCGTGCTGCCACATCGCGGACAGAAGCCGCGTTGCGCGAACTCGGAGGATTGAAAGCGCGCCGGCTGGCCGTGAACCCAGGTGAAGTCCCGCGCCGGGAAGTGTACGAACGCCAGTAACGGGGCGCCGGAATGTCTCCTGCACATTGAGCAGTGGCAGATGACACCACGAACAGGTGGTGAAGTCGCGCGATAGCGGATTGCGCCGCAGAGGCAGCCGCCTTCGTAGTGTTTGATGTCGGTCATGCAATTCCACCAGCGATGAGTGGCTTACGGCGCACCAAGCTCATCAGCAGCAGAGATCACTTTCGCATACGGCGCGGCTAACGCGGCCATGAACGCCGCATGGACCTTGTGCGCCTCAACGATTTCACCATTGTGTTTGAGGTCGCGCGTTGCACAAGCGTCGTCCACTACAGTGCAGCGAAATCCGAAGTCGAAGGCGGCACGAACCGTCGCATCGACACACATCTGACTCATGGCACCGCAAACGACCACTTCCTCTATCTCCGCGCTCTGCAGATCCTTGAGCAAGGAAGTGTCGCGAAAGCTATTCGGAAAGTGCTTCGTGATAACGGGCTCGTCCGATTTCGGCGCTACGACTTCATTGATTTCAGCGCCACGCGTGCCTGGCAGAAAAAATGTTGCGCCCGGGCGCTTCGAGATATGTTGGATGTGAAAGACAGGACGTTGTTTGCGTCTGAATTCAGCTAGAAGCTTTTGAGCGTTATCGGCAGCCTGCTCCATGCCGACGAGCTCCATGCTTCCACCCGGGAAATAGTCATTCTGAATGTCGATCAAGATCAGGGCTCGCTTCATATCACCCACGCTATTCGCTGAAACCAAGGTTATACGTTTCGACGTTCTTCAAGCGCAAGGCGAAGCCCCAAAGCAGCCAGGACAAAACCCATGAAGTAGCGAGGCACCACGAGCCACACTGGATTTCGAGTAAACCAGGATGCGATGCCCGCAGCCGACAGCGCTATCAGCAGCTGCTGTGGTTCGAACGGCGATCTGGCACCGGGCTCGACGGCTTCCCATGCGAGCCACAACAAATAAAGAGCGCCTGCCCACTTGAGTACCTCGTAGGCCAATGGAACGGCAAGGAACAGCGCGGACACTGATGGCTGCGGCAAACATATGAACTAGGAAGGTTGCGACGACGCCGAACAGGGAGATGACGCCTGCTTTTCGACCCTGGCAGAGCGAGCGCGGGATCAAATGGCGAATCAGACTTCCGCCGTACCGTGGAGCACCGCGACGCATCGGCCGCCGACGCTTGCACGGATGCCGTCATGGTCGAGCGCTGCGACTACATTGAGTGAGCTCGGCCGGCCCATTTCAACGCCTTGATTGATGACGAACGAGCGCCGTGATTCGCCGCTCAGAGACAGCAGCAAGCCGCCGAGACACACACTCGCGCTTCCCGTGGCAGGGTCTTCGTAGGTTCCGGCCAA